>CAVHIX010000096.1:715-3767 GCA_963636135.1 Anaerovoracaceae bacterium | reverse complement strand
AGTGTTACGGTGTCGAAATTTTTATTTTTCACGGAAACATAAGAGTATCCGGCTTTTTTAGAAAATTCTTTTATTTGTTCTGTGGCCTGATAAAATGGTGCGTGCCAGAAAAGATTTAATTCCTTTTTCGTGCATTCAAAAAATTCGTCTTCGTTGCGGGCAAGACCTCGGCGGATAAATTCTTCGTTTATGATAAATTCGTTTTGAACAAGATTTGTGGTTGTAAAAAACATTGAAGCGCATTCATTTTGCGAATTTGAAATTTGTCGCGTTTCATTCGGGTATCGCCTGATAAATTCCCCGTTTAAAAAGAAAGTCCCGGAAACTTTGTATTTTTTTAATTCGTATAAAATTCGCGAAAGGCCCTCTGCGCTATCGTAGGCATCGAAAATCAAGGCAACATTTTTCTTTTCGTCTTTTTTTTGTACGGATTTTTCGTAAATTGCTTTTGTAACTGGTTTTCCGGAAAGAGTGCGAACATAAATCGCATTTTCAAAATCAGAATTTGGAGTTTCGCCGCAGAAAAGTCGGTATCGCCCATTGTTCATTTGGTTTTCGTGATTTTTTGCATCGCGTTGAAGGTGCCACGACTGATTTTCTTGATTGAATTTAAAAGTCTGGCCGTTGTTGAATTCCGCAAAAATTTCGTTGTTTCCGGAAAAATATCCGTTATCGCAGGAAGAAAGAAAAACGGTTGAAAAAACATTTGAAGTAATATCCCAAAATCGGATTGTCTTTTCTCCGCCTAAAATCAGGGTTTCGTTGTCTTTCCAGATTATGCTAACAATTTTTTCGCCAGTGATTTCGCGTAATGGTTTCCAGGTTTGAGTGTCGTAAACAAAAACTCTGTCTTCCGAAAAGAAAGCGATTTTTTTCAAATCCGGGCTCAAGTACGGAATGTCGGATTCTTCAATTTGAAAAAGTTTTTTTAATGAAGAAGAAACTTCGTATGCGCAGGAAACGATTTTTTCTCCGGAATATGGGAGCGTTCTAACCCAAACGACAGGTTTTGTGTAATCTGTCCAAAAAATTGATGAATCCAAAACGGAACTATCGCTTGAAAAGAAAGGCCCTGAATATTCAACATCAACATATTGGCACAATGGGGAAGAAATTTTATAAAAATTGAAAAATTTTTTATTCTGAATTATAAAAAGGCCGCTTAAAAAATCGTTGCACGAAAAAATATCATTTTTGGGATTAAAAACTGTTGGAAGTCTGCCAATCGCTTTTCCTTTTCCGATTATGTCTGAATAAAGGGCAGTCGTATACATTTCGCGAAGCCCGATTTTGTAAATTAAATCGCCGTCAATGTAAATTAAATATTTTTCGCCGGCAAAATTTGCACTTTCGATTGTGCCTTTCCCGATTTTTCGAAAATTTTCAGAAACTTCTAAATCTTTAAAAAAGCTTTCAGGATTTGAAAAATATAAAAAATCATCTTTTTCGTAAATAAAAATGCTACTGTCCGGGCTCCATTTTACCGGAACGGAATCGTAAGTGAAATCCGCATTTGAATCTAAGGTTTTTCGTTTTCCGGATTCAACATTTTCTAAAATTAAAACGCCTTTTGACCAGTCGATTTTTTGAAAATAGCAAACCCATTTTCCGTTTGGGCTGGCAGAATATTTTGCACAGCGTAAAGAATTTGTCGGAATAAAATTTTTTTGAAATTTCCATTTTAAACTTTGAGTTCTTAAATCGATTTCTGAAATTCCATATCTGTTTCTGACTTGGAGTGTTTTTTCGCCGTTTAAAAGTTCCATTTGTTCCGGGAAGCAGGTTAAAATTTTCGTTTCTGAAAGATTTTTTACGGAAGTTTCGATTAAAGATTTGTATTTGTATGTTCCGGGAATATTTTGTTCAACTGTAAATAAAATTTCGTCTTTCTGATTTATGTCTCCATTTGAAAAAGCGATTTTTGCAAACGAATTTTCTAAAAAGAGAAAAAATAAACCAAAAATAAATAAAATTTTTTTCATAAATATTCCTTAAAACTTATTTTATGAGCGATAAAGGATCGACTAAGTTTCCGTTTTTGTAAACTGTAAAATGCAAGTGCGGACCCGTTGAATATCCGGTTGAGCCTACAAGTCCGATTTTTGTTCCCTGACTGATAAATTGTCCTTTTTTTGCCAAGATTTTTGACATGTGGGCGTATAAAGTCTGGTATCCTTTTGAGTGATTTATGATTACATAATTTCCGAAAATGCTTGAATATCCGACATAGGTGATTTTTCCGCTCATTGAAGCATAAATTGGAGTTCCGGTTGGGCATGCTAAATCGATTCCAGTGTGATTTGATGCGGCTCCCGTAAATGGATCAGCTCTTCTTCCAAAACGAGAAGTTAATCTGTATTTTGCAGAAATCGGATTTATAAATCTGTCGCCTAATGCATTGTGAAGCGTTTCGTTGTCGAGTTTTGCCCCAGGAATAAAAAGAATCTGTCCAACATGCAAAGCGGAATCTTCAAGTTCGTTTACATCGAGCAAATCTTCTAGCGTGACATTATATTTTGCAGAAATTCCCTGAATTGAGTTGCCTTTTTGAACTGTGTAATTTAATCCGTCGATTGAAGGAATTTTTAAAGTCTGACCCGCGCTGATTAATCGAACATTGTCAATATCATTTACCGCAATCAAAGTTGAAACATTTTTTAGGCCAAATTTTTTTGTAATTCCGCTGATTGTGTCGCCATTTTGTACTTTATAATTTTGAAATTTTACCGGCTGAGAAAAAATTTGTTCGATTTTTTTGTCAGTGATTTCTTCGGCAAGTGTGCCATCTTCTAAAAGTGCCGGGCCATCGTCTAACGCAAAACTTGTCATAATTTCGTTTAAAGTTTTAGTTTCTAAATCTGCATTAAAAGACAAATCTAAAGGACCAGTGTAATTTTTTTTGTAGGAAATTATTTTAGAACTTGAAAAAAACAGCAGGGCAAGAATTGAACAAAGCACAGTCCACGCGAAAATTTTTTGAGAATTTCTTTGAACTGAAGTTATAAATCTTCCAAGAGAAATAAAAAAATCTTTTACACTAAAAATTTCTTTC
>CAVHIX010000096.1:0-705 GCA_963636135.1 Anaerovoracaceae bacterium | reverse complement strand
GCTTTAAAAATATTTTCTTTTAAAGATTCAAAAACATTTTTTTTGCGATTTTCAAATCCGATATAGTTTATAATTTCCATATTTTGACTATCGACATAAAATAATGTGCGTATTAGAATAAAGTTCAAAAATGAAAAACAAATTTATTCTTTTTATTTGCATTGGGATTTTTATCGGATTTTTTTTGAAATTTTTTGTGATTGATATTTATCATATCAGCGGAATTTCGATGGAACCAACGCTCAAAGATAATTCTTCGGTTGTGGTTTCAAAAATTTGTTACGGACTTTTAATTCCATTTTCGCAAAATTTCATTTTTAAATGGGCAGAGCCTAAAAAAAACGATATTATAACTTTTCTGCATGAAAATAAAATTGTTATAAAAAGATGTGTGGCTCTTGGCGGTGAAAAACTAGATTTTTTAATGGATTCAAAGTATAATCTTCTAATCGACGGAAAAAAAATTCCTCTTACTCGGGAACAGTTTAGAAATTTAAGCCAGTTTGAAAAAGTTCCGGAAGGTTATATTCTTGCTGTTGGCGATAATTATCAGTCTTCAATAGATTCACGAGATTACGGATTTATTTCGGTGAAAAATGTTATGGGCAAGGTTATCGCAAAATGAATAATTTCTTTAAAAAGGGAGCATTAATTGCAGTTTTTACGATTACTGGAATTTTTGTTCTTGCTGAATTAGGCTCATAT
>CAVHIX010000095.1:0-7740 GCA_963636135.1 Anaerovoracaceae bacterium | reverse complement strand
TTATAGACGATTTAAAGCCCTAGTTTCCCAAATCATAAAAAAAGACGACTGATTGGGTCGCTTGCCGTTCACATTAACTCTCTGTATCAAAATAAAGTCAACTAAATCATAAAAAAATAACAGACATAAAGATTTAATTTTCAACGAACCTTTTAAATCTTTCGCGGTCTGTTAGCGCGGCATATATCCAAATTGCATGCGTTCTATTTTATAAATCGCTTAATAAAACGATTTCCTTGTTTAGTGATTCTGCAAATTCTTTTTCACGCTTTGCGCCGGCACTTTCTGTCCAATCCGGAAGTAAAATTAAAGTGTCGGCAATTTCTACCATTGCAAAATCGATTTTCATATAATCTTCATAATCTAAGGGCACATTTATCATTAATGGGGTAAGAATAACCGCGTCTTTGGCTTTGCTTTCAATGTCGCTTTTTGCTTTTGCAAACTTTTCTTTATAATTTGCGTCCCCGGTAATTTTTCCGCTGATGTAATATTTCATTCTGTAATCTCCCAATAAAATAAATATGAAATTCCATAAGTATCACCGCTATTTATGTTTTGAATATTTTCTTTTGAGATTTTGTTTTTATTTACAAAATCAACTAATTCATCGGGACTTTCAAATACTATAACTTTCAATTCTTTTTTCATAATTTATCACCAATACCTTCTGCTCGTTTTCTATTCTTTTCAAAACAATCTTTAATTGCGTTTTCAAATCTTTTTACAAAGAGTTTTTCAAAAAGCAAAACATCTTCTTTTGTTGGCTCTTTCTCTTTCCATACATCTAAGGCACGGAAAACTAAAGAATTATCTTTTTCTTTTCTTGCTTCGCAAAAACCTTTCTGTCTTTTGACTGCTTCGGAATGTTGCCAATCTCCGACTGTTTCTGTTTCATAAACAAACCAACCGCAATTATTACAAGTCTTTTTCATTTTCTTAAAATTGAGTGTCTTTCCACTCTGTCAACTGTCTTTCCAATTCGCCAGTATTTTTACCAATTACTACAATTTAATAGTTCTTGCCAACGGCAAAAAACTATCAAAATAAAATAGTTGTCGTCTTTTCCGACTGCCAATATATCAGCCCATACGGGCAAGATTTTCTAATTTTCTTTTATCCATTCCCCATATTTTCTTAAAAAGTATCTTTCCGAATTGTTGAGTTGAATTCCTTTTTTCTTTTTTTCAAATGCCATTAATGCCCGGTTATATTTTTCTGCTTTTCTACCGTAAAGTCCGTTTGAGCATTGGTAAGGTTCTCCGTCAAAAATCAGTTTTAAATACGCGATTGAGGGGTGTTCTTTCTGAATCTTGCTTTTTGTTAGAAGTTTGTAGCACATTACAAATGTGTCAAAGTCTTCTGTCTCAACCATTGTTAGAAAAATATCTGTCAAATATCCTTTTTGTTGCTGAATGTATAAATCCAAATCCTCCATTTTATACCCTCTAATAATGCTTGGAAAAATCTTTATAAAATAAATCGTCTAACGATTCATTTAAAAATTTTGAAATCTTAATTGCCATTTCAACTGTCAATTTATTGTGATATTTCGCACATTCAAATCCGTGTGTTGAATAACCGATTTCATAAGCAAATTCTTTGTTTAAAATGTCGTGGAACGCCTGCAAATACCGAACATTCTTCCAAAATTGTTTTTTTTCTTTTAAAGAATCATTCATAGTTTGTCTCCAATGCCTTCTGCTCGTTTGCGGTTCTTTTCTACACAATCAAATACTGCCTTTTCAATGTCAATGTTTTCTTTTCCGGAAATAATCAAAACGCAACAAACTATGTCCGCTAATTCGCTAGAAAAATGTTTTTTCAATTCTTCTTCCGGGCCTTCCAAACCGTCATAATTTTTCCATTCTGTGTATGCTTCCATTGCTTCCACAACTTCTGTTGAGCAATGCTTTAAAAGGCTCCTTGTATCCGCTTTAATATGTCCGCCGTTTGTTTGTCGCTTTTTCGCGTTTTCTAATGTTTTTGTACATAATTCATTTAAATCTATCATTTTGTTTCTGTCCCTTTTTTATTCATAGATTTCTGCTAAATCTTCATTTAAAGAACCGTTTAGAACACTGTTGTTTAATTCGTTCGCTAATCGATTGTCTTCTTCTTTAAAAAAGGCGTCGAGGTCTACAAAATCAACAATGCCGTCAACTTTTCTTTTTTCAATTAAGAATTTCCGTGTGGCCTGGTATAAATAACCCGTCCAACTTTTGTTTAAAGCCCAATGCGGTTTTCTTAAATAACTTGTGATTATGTAAGTTACCGCTTGATGTGCTTTCTCTTCCCGGTCAATTCTTTTTTTCTGTAATCTGTATTTTTCACAGATTTTTGGAATGTACTTTATCGCTATGGTAAAGGCGATTTTATACATTTCTGTGAGTGCCTGCTTATCTCCGTTTATCCTGTAACGAAACTGAAGATTCAACAAACGCTCATTGTCATTTTTAGGATTTTCAAAATGTGGTAAATCCCATATAACTTGTTGTTCTTCTTCTAGGAAATCAAACGGTAGCAGATATTGCTTGCCGTCTGTCACGCCCTTTAATCTCCACAATTCTTGCGTTTTCTTTTAAACGACTTATTACATCGTTGTCAAAAAAGAACTCTATCGCTTCACCGCGTCTTTCCGCCGGTAGATTTTTAGCAGTTCTTCTGTTACTGATAATCATCAGCCGGATATTTCGCGTATGTGCCTTATCTATCAAATATGAAAGCCAGTTGCGTTCTGCGTCGCTCCCTTTGGTGCGTCCTACTTCATCAATGCAAATGAAATTGTATGTAAGCAGATTGTTTAGAATGTTTAGTTCGCTTGTTTCAGAGCCGTTTTTGGCATAACTTTGTCTTATTCTTGCACCGAGCTCGAACATCGTTGTTCTTATTCCGCCAAGCCGAAGAGCAAGGGCACAACTAAGCATTGTTTTTCCTGTTCCGTTTGAACCTAAAAGAATTAATTTTTTAATCTTTCCTTCAAGTAAATCTTTACAAGCGTTTAAAGCGTTTTTTTCGCTTTCGTTTTCTGCCTTGTATTTTTCTAGCGTTATATCGAAATATTCCGGTTCAATTCCCCGGGAAGTAAGATTATTAAATCTGATTTCTTCATTTCGTTTTCGTTCTTCAATTTCTTCTTTTTCTGCTTGTTCCTTTTCGCAGAGCGGACACATAATTTCAAATGTTCTTCCTAAAACTGTTATGCTTTTGGAATCGTAATCGCCGTGTTTTTCGCAGTGTTTAATCATTCCTACCTCCTACAATGTCAGCCGGTCTTCCGGAAGGGCGTTCTGTGTTTTTGCACCGAATGAAGAACGACGCTGTTCCCAAGTTCGAACACAAGCCTTCCAATCTTTCATTGGTTGATTTCCAACTTTCCAACCTTTCGATTCGTAAAAATCAAAAAATGCCCGGGCGTCAATTCCGTTTTTTCTGCTTTCACAATATTCTGTAATTTCTTCAACGGTGGGCTTTTTGTTTTCTTTTGATTTAACTTCTTCCGATTTGTTATTTTTTTTCTGTGCGTTTTTTATGTTTGTTTCTCTGCGGTGTACTTGGTCGTCAATCATTTCTTTGATTACGCAGAAAGCCAAATTTTGCATTTCAGTTAGATTTTCCGGGAGCGTTCCAAACAAGCCATAATTTATTATTAAAAGCCGAACGAAATTCTGTTCTTCCGGATTTTGAAAATTTTGTAATATGTTTTCGAATGATTCGTAATATTGAAAATATGCTTTTTTCATTTTTCAAATTTCTCCATTTCCTTTTTTACGATTTTAGAAACAAGTTCTAAACATTCGCCAGGTCGGTTTCCGATGTTGCAATTTGAATTACACGCTAGCGAGCAAACAATCGCAATGTTCATCGGGTGGTCAATTATCCAAGAACCCCAATGTTCTCGGTTCGGTTTTGTGTTTGCAATTCTGTGTGCTCCTTGCCAAGTTGAAGGCGTTAGAACTCGACCGCAAACTTCACAAACTCCGCCACACATCGCAAGGGCAGTGCGCCTTTGCCATTCTTCGTTTTCGTTCATACATTCCGCCTTGCTTCTACTGCCGCTCTGCAATTTTCTGAATGTGTACACCATCGAAGATTTGTGAAACTGTTGTTTTTTACATTTCCGTCTATATGGTCAACATCGTTTTCAGTTTCATTCGCTGGCATACCTAAATAAGCGTAAGCCACGAGCCGATGAATTTTTATCGCAACGCGTTTGTGCTTTGTGTCATAAAGTTTAAAACGCAAATATCCTTGACCGCGTCCGTCACTGTAAAAGGAAATGTATTTCTTTGTTTCAACATTCCGAACATTACCCCAATTTGAAACTTCAAAAGAACCGTTGAAATTATGCCCTTGGTATTCTGTAATGGCTCTCCATTTTTCTTGTGTCATTGTGCTTCCTTTAAAACAATTCCGAGATTCGCCGCTAAAAAATGAACCGCTTCTATCAGTTTGGCACATTCTTCTGTGTTACAATCTCGTTCTCGTTTTGGCAGAATATGCCCGGCTACCGTAACGAAAGGGTAACCGAGCTGTTCAACCGCAGTCATTTTTACGCAATATTTGATTGATTCGTAATCGTTACCGGTTACATTACAAATTTGCAAAATATGACCGTTAAGGTGGTGATTTTGTGAATTCGGCCCTGTTGTGCGTGGTTTGTGAGGCACATCCAAGGTTACATTCACAAAATCTGATTTTTTTTCGCGACAAACAGAAAGCAATGACTTTGTTGCTTCCAAAAGTTCCGGCTCCCTTGGTAATTCAAAACAAAGCCGACCTTTTTCAAAAACTCTTTTTAATGTCATTTTTACGCTTGCCATTTGTCACCCCTTGCTTAAAATAACGCTGACGCTTCATCTAATTCCGCAGCTTCTTTTTCGCGCCTTCTTAAGCGTTCATCTCGTTCTGCTTGCACAATCCGGATTACTTCTTCCGCGGTATTCGTTCGCCTTAAGTTAGAAATATTTTTTCTGTATTCGTTGTCGAATAAAGGGTGTCCTTCTTCGTCAAGCGTGTTCAAAATATTTTTGATTGCTTCTGATTGCGCCGGAGTGTCTGCTCCGCCGGCAGGGCCGTTTTGTTGAGGGCGCGTGGCGTTTCTTTGCGGTTGTGCCTTTGGCTGTTGTTGCGGTCTTTGTTGCTGATTTTGTTGCATTTGATGAGTTTGAACATTTCCGTCTACATCTTCATCGCTTGTAATTCCGAGCATAGAACAGAGCCCATAGCGTCGCATATAAGTAATCGCCGCGCCAATATTCTGCGCCGTGTTTGCCTTTCCGACACTTACTTCCGGAAGGGCGACTGTATCTTCGATGTATTCGCCGTCAGAATTAAAAATTCGTGTTGTAATTGCTGTGCAAGGTTTTTGATTTTCTAAAAATGCTGTTGTAATCGGCTGAATATAACCGAGATTGTGTTTTGCTAAAATCGGTTTGATTGTTAGAACTATAGTGTCAAGGTTTGTGTATTTATAACCATAACCCGCACTATCTTTTGGCATTGTAGGAAATTCTGCCTGCGCCGCACATAAGGCTTTTAATAAACCGCTTATATTATCGCTTTGTTTCATAAAAAGCCCCCTTAGTTGTAACTGTAAGATGAATCAAAACCGTTGTCCGAATATTCATCGCTATTTGAATATTCGTTTGTTTGACTTTGACCGCTTGGTGAGTGAATCTGAATTAAATTCACGCCAATGTAAATTTTTGAATGATTTTTTCCGTCTTGACCTGTCCAACGGTCTTGTTTCAAATATCCGTCAATCGTTACGCGGATACCTTTCAAAAGCCGACCGTTTAGGTTTTCTGCGGTTTTTCCAAAAATTACGAATTCAAAAAATGAAGCAACATCTGCCCATTTTCCGTCTTTGCCTTTAACTCCGCGATTTACTGCAACCGAACCTTTGGCAACCGCCATTCCGCCCGGTGTATATTCAAGTTTAATGTCGCGAACTAAACGCCCCACGATGTTTACATTGTTTATGTCTGTCATTTAAAGCTCCTTAGATTTATATGCTTTGTAAAAGTTACAAAAATCGTGACAACTGCAATAATCTTCACACTTGCGCGGAATTCCCGGGCGTGCTTGAATGTAGCATTTGTCTTTTTCCGGTTGAACCGCTAAAAAATCATTTGCCAATTTCTCATCTTCAAAAAGACGCAAGGCTGATTTTCTACCCGGTTTCATAACCGCGAACTTTGGCTCATCTTCCCACCGTTCTTCCGAGGTGCATTCTGAAATCTCATCGTCCGGCAATTCATAATTAAATTTTAATGCGTTTACTTTCTGCTCAATAAAATGACCGACATTAAATAAATCTTCTTCAGTTACATCAAACTCATAAACGAAAGTTGGACTTTGTGGGTACCCTGCGTCCGTTTTCGCTTTTGTTTTTGAATGGTCTTTCAGAAGGGCAATGAAACGACATTTGCGAACTTTTAAACCGGCTTTATTCATAAGCCAAGCATAAATTAGACCTTGGCGGCGCCAATCTTTAAAATCTTGTTTCATAATTTTGTAGACTGACGCGGTTTTCCAATCGTTTAGCGTTTCGTTTTCTAAGTCGTAACTGTCAACACGGCCGGTAATCAGCAGTCCGTTTACTTCCCATTCGAAGTATTCTTCGTGAAAGGTGTTGTCTTTCATATTTTCGAAGATTGCGTGCACTGCAGTTCCCCATACAGCCCAAATAGAATCGGAAGCGTCTGTTTCCAACTCGTCCCAATGTCTCTCTTGCAAAATCGTTTCTTTTGTGCCTTTTAATAAAGTTGTGGCAGAATAACTGCCCGGTTTGTTGTGGCGTTCAACGCTCACGGCTTTTACGAGGGCAAGTGGTAAGTTTAGTTTATTCGTTACTTTCATCTGTGGATTCCTCGTCTATTCTTTCAACTTCCAAATACCAGCGACCGTCTTTTAATTCTGCTTTTAATACTTGAAACCCTTTTGCTTGGTCTAAATAACCAGATAACCTTACGCAAATGTCTCTTAATTCGTTCTTCATACAAGAACCTCCTAAAGTTTTTTTATGCGAATTTAAAGTGGCCACTTTGTATTTCGCTATTGGTAAACCCGGGATTCGAACCCGGAACATTCAATGTCCGCCTTGATTTACCTAAAAATTATAAACAACCGCTTTTTTGTAGCAGTTCCCAAGCTTCCTCTCCGCTATGAACAACCCCGGCAACTCCGCCTTTGCGGTTTATATCGTCAATCCGCGCTTTTTGCTCTTCGGAAAGTCGACCGCCTTTTGGTCTTTTACATTCAAGCCCAACAAACCGACCGTGATTGTCATAACCTTCAAAATCTAATGTGCCTTTTGTCGCAGTCCGAATAAATCGCGAACCGCTTTTAAAGCACCCGGTATTAATCCGCTGAATTTTCAAATCAAGGATTAATAAAACATTTTTTACTTCCGCAACGACCGCAGCTTCATTGTTTACAGACACGAACGAACCACCACATACAAAACTGCAAATGCGCTAATGGCGAATCCTACGATTTCGCCGGTTTCAAATTTTGAGCACTTTCTAAATACATTTTTTTTAATTTGTTTAATCACCATTTTCATAATTTTCCCACCTAAAAAAAACGCCCGGCAACCATTGAGCGCTTAGGTTACCGGGCTTTAAAACCCTTATCGGGTCAAGAATGCGCTCAAATCTTCACCCGATAAACTGAAAACCGTTTAAGTTTTCATTTATCTTTGTTTGATTTAAGTTACATCTAAATATTAAGAAA
>CAVHIX010000094.1:2309-7751 GCA_963636135.1 Anaerovoracaceae bacterium | reverse complement strand
AAAATATTAATAAAAAAAAAGCATAAAGTCGAGAGAATTTAAGAAAATTAAAACAGAAATGAAAATTAAAATTCTTTTTCAATTTCCGGAAGTTCAGAAATCCAAATGCCAGCCATAAATTTATACCCTTCCTGATTTGGATGAATTCCGTCTAAGCACATCAAATCACGATTATTTTTTGCAAGTAAAAATTCTTTTCGCATATCAACAATCTGAACATTATTTTTATAAGCGTATTCCAAAAGACAAAGATTATACGCTTCATGATTTTGATACAATTTGTACGGATTTTGCTCACAAACTTTCAAAATTTCATCTTTATTCTGCCCCTCGCAAATGTGAGAAAACCATCTGTCCTGAACCAAAGGCGGCATCGTCATAATAAGCGGAGTAATTTTATTTAAGCGAACGGCATTTACCATTTCATCTAGTTTTGTACAAAAATCATCTAAAGTTGTTCGCGGAAAATGTTCAGCCCCCGGATTTTGAGAAACTAAAGTCCAATCGTAATCGCAATCGTTTCCGCCACTTTCAATAATCGCTAAATCGCCTACAATTCCTTTTTCTAAATCGCGATTTAATCTTCTCTGCGTTTTTGAAATAATCGAACCAAAAACACTCTGATTGTTCAATTCAAAACCTAATTTTTTAGAAGCAATAACCAAACTCGAATCTTCAATTATGTCAAACAAATGCCCGCTTTCAGTTCCGGTAACCGCACCTTTTAAAATCGAATCTCCGTAAACGCTAATTTTTTCTATTCCGTTCTTCAAAATATGCCTCTTTTTTTAAGTTTTTAGTTAGACCGATTTTTTTTATAAAAGTTGCAGATTTTTTACCGATTTTCATTTTTGCTTTACAGATTGAACGATTAAATATAGCATAAGATTATGAATGTTTTTCAGTTTTTATACAGTGCCCTTTTGTGCCTGATAGGAATTATCGGCCTCATAATCACAAATCCATTTTTCTGGATGATTTTTGTCGCAATTTTTGTCATTAAATTATTTTACAAACACTCGAATAACTTTGATTTAAAAGAATGATTAAAAGTTCAAACTGATTTTTAAATTTTTCTGCCAAATGAATAAAATCTGGTTAAATAAAAAAAACAAAGCCAACTGAATGAACTTTGTTTTTTGTACAAAAGAAAATTAAAATTAATCGGGATGACAGGATTTGAACCTGCGACACCCTGGTCCCAAACCAGATGCGCTACCAGCTGCGCTACATCCCGTAGATGAAATCTATATTATAATAAATAAAAAAAATATTCAAGTAGGAAAAGGCAAATTTTTTAAATTTTTAACAGAATTCTACAAGACAATCTGCTTCTTCTGTGCCCAATGGTGAAAGAATTTTTACATTTATACTCATTCCAGATTTTAAATTTTCAAAATCGTTTTCTGTTATAATTTTACAATGCAAAAAATTTTCTGTTACGGCAGAATATTGCTTTTTTCCGTCTGGCAAAATTATATATATTTTATTTTTTACCGTTTCCAAAACAGCACGAACAATTTTTCCTTCAAAAGATTTTATATATTCAATTTTATTATTTTTTGCCCAGATTAAAAGCCGTTTTGCCCTTTCATCCCGAACACTCTGCGGAACTTTTCCAGGCATTGAACAAGCAAGAGTTCCAGGCCGTTCGCTATACGGAAAAATATGAACCCACGAAAAATTGCATTTTTTACACAAATCAAGGGTCTGTTCAAAATCCTCTTCAGTTTCGCCAGGAAACCCCGTAATAATATCGCAGGCCAAAAACGGCGTTCTCGAATACAGATTTAACATTTTACAAGCACGAATAACATCTTCACGAGAATATTTTCGATTCATCAATTTTAAAATCTTATCGCTTCCGCTTTGAACCGAAAGATGAAAATGAGGCCGAACACGATTATGCGAAATCACCTGACAAAAATATTCGTCCACAACTTCCGGATACAAACTTGAAATTCTAAAATTAATATTTTTTGTTTCTTTTAAGCAAAGGTGCAAAAGTTTTGCAAAATTAAAAGTTTCCCCCTGATATTCGCTTTTATACTGACCAATATTTACAGTTGTAAAAACGACTTCCGCAAACCCAAGATTTTCCAGATTTTTTACGCGAGAAATCACTTCTTCCACAGAAAGACTCACCGCCCCACCGCGCGCCGTATGAATCGTACAATACGAACAAGAAGAATTACAGCCATCTTGAATTTTTAACGACGGCCTAGAATGAGCTAAAAATGAATCCGTTGAAAGTTTAAAAGCATCTTCACTAACTTTTTGAGTATTTTCATTTGCGGAAAAAACTTTTTCATTCAAAAATAATGCAAAATCTTCTGCATTAAAATCTTTTTGATTCTGAAACTTCTGTTTTAAAATTTCTGCAACTTTTACAATTCTACTTTTTAAAAGGCCCTTTAAAACTGCAATCCGTGGCGACATTTTTAAAATCTGCTCTTTTGAAAGCTGAGCGTAACAACCCGTAACAACAACACACGCATTCGGGCATTTTTCAAGCAACAGACGAATCATCCGGCGATCTTTTTGTTCCGCTTTTTGAGTTACAGCACAAGTATTTACAACCGCCAAAACAGTTTCTGAATCGACTAAACTTTTTGCAGTCAACGGAACCAAAGAAACAGAAAAATCTTTTTCCACAAAATAATGAGAAGCACTTTCACTTTCGATTTGATTTAATCGGCAGCCAGTTGTAAAAAAAATTATTTGCATAAATTACTGAAGTTTTGCAGAAACTCTAGTTTTTCCTCTTTCAGCATCAACACTTGAAGGATTTAACCTGAGCGCTTCATCGTATGCACTTACTGATTCGTAATAATTTTTTGCCATTTCGCGGGCGTATCCAAGGCGAACCCACCATTTATCAAGCAAAGGCTCTTTTTTAACGGCAGTTGTAAACGCCATATCCGCATGATGATATTTTGCAAGGCGAACATAAATTTCACCCATATAATAATAGGCAGTTCCCACACGACTTCCGCTTTCTGGGGCACTCGCAACATAACGCTCAAATTGTTCCATTGCACCTTGATTTTTTCCAAGGAAATAACGCGCTTCACCCAAAATTTCAATTAATCTCAAATCATACTGACTGATTTTTAATCCCTCTAACGCCTGAAGTTCTGCTTCTTTGTACTGCTTATTTCGAACTAAAGCCCAGCACATTACAACATAACTTTCTACACGATTAGGATTTTCTTTTAATTCAGCTTCACAAACGGCAATTGATTCAGCATAACGGCCATTATTATACAAAATTAAGGCATCCTGTTTGTCCTGCGAAAAGAAATTCACAGAAGAAAAAAGAATAGCCAGCATTATAAAAACAAATTTTAAATTTTTCATTTATTTCACCATTGTACATCGACCGGTAAAACTGCTTCCCGGCTCTAAAACAACTTGACTTGCACTAATATCGCCTTCTACAATCCCAGTAGAAGAAACAAAAACTAATCTTTTAGCATTAATATTTCCGTGAACGACGCCTTTTACAAGAATTCGATCAACATTTATATCAGCATTAACTTCAGCACAAGAATCTACGACTAAATCACTTGTAGCATCGATTTTCCCGCTGATTTTACCACGAATCATAAACGGCTTTACAAATTTTATACTTCCGGAAAATTTAATTCCTGGTTCAATTACTGTATCAAACGCTTCATCTTCAAGATCAAAAAAATCAGTTTCTTTTACATCATACATATTTTTTAATTTTATCTTACAATAAAATAACGGTCAAGTAACAAATCAGATTTATTGACCATATACCGATTTTATGATAGATTTTTATAATCATATTTTTATAGGGGAAGGCAAATGAGCGCTCGTGGAGAATTATTCACAAATGAGATTTATCTTGATAACCGTTCATATTTTTTTAATGTAAAAGAAAACAGAGCTGGGGATATTTTTTTACAGGTTGTTGAATCTAAAAGTCACGACGGTCTTGATTCTGAACGACATCAGATTGCAGTTTTTGCAGAAGATATGCAGAAATTCCTTCAAGGTTTAGACAAATCCCTTTCTTTCATCGAAAAAGAACAAAAAACTCGATTAAAGGCTAAAAAAGAAAAGAAGGCCTTAAAAGAAGAAAAAGCAAAAAAAATCTACAAAATTAAAAATCCATCTGTAAAACCAGATGATGGCATTAAACGAACAGGAAGAATTCATGTCGTTTCAAAACGAACAACTTCCGAATCAGAAGAATAATTAATTTTTTAATTTTATAAAATAGAGGGCAGATTTTTCTGCCTTTTTAATATTTAAACGAAAGGCGTTGTATCGGCGAAGGGCCTATTTTCCGGCAAATTTCAACATGAGCTTTTGTGGGATAGCCTTTGTGCTTTTCATAGCCGTATTCAGGATAAAGTTTACTCATTTCGCACATAATTTTATCTCGTTCAACTTTTGCAATAATACTCGCCGCCATAACACTTGGATATTTTGCATCAGCTTTTGGCTCACAAATCAAAGAATCACATTTTATTTTAGGTTTTTGATTTCCGTCAGTAATCGCATAAATCTGATAATCGCTGATATTATTTTTTTTGCACCATTCCGGAAGTTTTATCAAAACCATTTCGTAGGCAATTTTCATCGCGTAAAGGCTCGCCTGCAAAATATTGATTTTATCAATTGTTTCGTGATCGACAACGCCAAGCCCCCAGCATGCTTTTTCTTTAATCAGAATTTCAGCGGCTTCCCTTTTTTTAGGAGAAAGTTTTTTTGAATCATTTAAAATCTCAACCGGAAAATCCAAAGGTAAAATCACACACCCGGCTGTAACAGGGCCCGCCAAAGGTCCACGCCCCGCCTCATCTAAACCACACTGCAAAATCATTTAAAATCCACTTTCAGAATTATTTTCCTGAACTAAAGAATTATTTTTTGAACTTATATAAATTGGTTTTATTTTTTTCTGCGAATTTGAAAGTTCTCCGACAAAAATATTATTTTTAATCGCGCCATCACAGTCAAAAAGTTCAGCAATTCGCCCTAAATCCGAAGTAATTTTAAAAGTTGAACCCGTTGCCTCAAAAAGCCCGCCCTGACATGAAAACAAAACCGAAGTATTAGAAATCCCAGAAATTTTAGAATTTTTTATATAAATTTTAGAATCAACCGAAGCACAAACCGAATTATAATCGCTTGAAGTTACCGTAATACCGGAATTATTGATTTTTAAAACCGATTTTTCAGATTTTATCGCCATTCCATTTTTATTAAATGGAAGAAGGACTTCACAATTTTCAAAAACCAAAACGCCATAATTTACATTAAAGGCAAAGGCACTTTCCTGATTTTTTTCAAAACCGCGATGTTCAACAAAAAGATTTTCCAAAACAAGACTAGAATTCAAAACAGAAAGATTTGTATCAGGCGCAAAAATCAGTTTTGAATTTTCATTTCCATAAAATTTACAAT
>CAVHIX010000094.1:0-2299 GCA_963636135.1 Anaerovoracaceae bacterium | reverse complement strand
GATTTTTCTGTGAAATCTGCACTTCACCGACAATTTTTACATTCGCATACGAACTCTGATTTATAAACGGAAGACATTCTTCAAAAGTTTTAAACGGCGAAGAAACAGAACCCGTAGCATTTTCAGAAGTCGAAAGCGGATTTATACAAAAATTACATTTATCAAGAATAACAGAATATTCGGAAACAGAACTTTTCTGATCATAAAAATCAATAGAATAAGCAAAAACTTTGAACAAACAAGATTTTTCTGAAGAAGAATCCAAAACAATCGGCAAAGAATATTTTTTATAATCAGAACTTTGAAGATTTAACAAAACATTCTGATCTAATGAAGTTTCATTTTCATTTAATTCAATAGGGCCCGCAATTTTATAAAATACTTCTTTTGCATTTTCTGAATTAATTTGAACTTTTACCGCTTCCCGAGAAAAATTATTTTGCGCAGAGGAAACAAATTTTGGTTTGTTCGGAGATTTTTTGTAAATATTAAAATCGTAAGTTTCTTTTCCTTGAAAAACAGAATCATAAAAAATTCCAACCTGAAGAGAGCCTTTAAAACTTGAACCTTCAAAAGTATCAACGCAAATCGTTTTAAAAAGTTCAGTTGCATTTCCATCTTCATTTAAAAGGCCAAATTTATAACCTTCCGGAGTGCCATTTTCAAAACTTAAAGTCAAAACGCCACGAGAATCTTTTTTTACATCAATATTCGGTTTTTCCGGCAAAACAAAGAAATTTACAGGATTTTCAGCATTAAAATCCAAATCCTGCCACGAAACCATATGACTTTCTGTTCGCGAAAGATTTACAGGCTTTTTTATCTGCTGCCAGTATTCATCATCGATTTTATACAAAAGTTTTGAACTCGTAAAAGAAACTTCTGACCAATCTTTTATTTTTAAAGGAATATCTTTGCGGCTAAAAGTCCCGGAAACTGAAGGAGAAATTTTTATAACAGTTCGCCAGAAAAAAGTTCCATCTGAAAAAGTACACGGCAAAAAACGCGTAAGAACAGAATTTTTTGAAAGCGAAATATTTTTTCCATCTTCAAAATTTTCTAGATTATCTTCAAAAGTGTATGAAAGTTTTTGAGGAATCGAAAGCACATCGCCAGAAGAATATTCATAAATAGAAGAATTTTTAATTTTTGAAAGAAATTTATAAGAATCTTCATCATTCGGAAGATTTTGTTCTTTTACCGAATAATTTACACAATAAAAATCTTTTTTTTCATCTTCGTTTATGATTACGACATTTAATTTTACATTTCCTTCAACATCAAGCAAAACCGGACCATCGTAGGCAAATCCCGAACTTTCCGGATTTTGATCGTTAAAAGAATAAAATGCAATCTGCGTTGGCAAAAGATTTATAACAAGGCTCTGTTTATTTGCCCAAATTCCAGAAACAGGATTTAAAACCTGAGAAAAACTTTTTAGAGAAATACAAAATAATATAATGGAAAACAAAACGATTTTTTTAATATTAAATTTCATATTTCCCCGCCGAGATTTTTAAGATTTTTTTAAGATTGGGCCTAAAATCTGTTTTAATTCAGGATCTTCGGCATAGTAATAATTTTCTAATTCGTATTCTGTAAGGCCAGCCAATTCGTGACTCAAATAATGAATCCACAAATTTTCTTCTGGTTTTGTAATATCGAATTTTCGGCAATAATAATCCGGCACGATTTCTGGTTTTGGAAGATAAGTAAAATTTTTATAATCGTGAACGACAACTTTTATATTTTCACGAGGAAGCCCAAATTCCATTAAATATTTTACCAAAAAATTTATAGTTCGGCCGCTGTCAAAAATATCGTCAACCAAAAGGATTTTATCAGTACTTTTTAAATTCTGAGGAGAATAAGTCCAACCGTCGATTACAATTTCTTCATTTGCAGTGGCAACTCCCGTGTAAGAATGGCAAACCACAGCCGCAAAAAGAATCGGGCTTTTATCTTTGTGAGCGAGTTTATAATATTCGCTGATAACATTTGCCATGTAGGCCCCGCCACGCATAGAGCAATAAATTACATTTGGAACAAATTTATCCTGATTATATATTTTGTTTGCTAATTTTAACGCATTATTTCGTACGATTTCATAATTTAAAAAATATTTCATAAATTTCATTATAATTAAAAAAAAGTTAGATTTCAATAAATTTGTTAAAAAAGAAAAAATAAAGTTTAATCGAATTTTTATTAAAAATAACTTGAATTCTAAATTTTTTATGATTATCATTAAAGTAGATTTTTCATGGGGGAATTTTTATGGAAATAGAAGAAACTAAAG
>CAVHIX010000093.1:0-7764 GCA_963636135.1 Anaerovoracaceae bacterium | reverse complement strand
GATTTATGTTGTTGATACTCAGACTTTAAAATTTTTAACGAATTCAAAATATTTAATTTCTTCTGAAAGTGCAGATTACGAACAGAATCTTGAGCAGGATGGAAAAAATTATCTTGAATATGTTTCAAATCTTGCAAAATCGAAAGGTCTTTTAATTGAAACTGAACTTTTAAAAGGCTCGATTTCATCTGAAATTTTAAAAACGGCCCAGGAAATTAAAGCAGATTTAATTTTAATTGGTGGAAAACAAAGTTCGCAAAATAATTATTCCGATTCTTACAGATACAAGCATAAAATTGAATTATCTGTAAAAACAGAAATTTTGGAATTAGCAGAATGCCCGGTAATGATCGTTCATAAATCTGATATAAACGATTTATTTAAAATCTTTTAAAAATGGTAGATTATTTTAAGGTTTTAGGCGTTCGACCCGGAGCGAGTTTAGCAGAAATAAAAAAAGCGTATCGAAAAAAAGCAAAAATTTTACATCCCGACACTTCGCGTGATGAAAGTTCAAAAAAATTTCGTGAACTTGTAACGGCGTATGAAAAAATTCTTGAATTAAGGGAAAAGAATTTTTTTGGCGCATACAGTTTTTATCGCGAATTTTACAAAGATGACGACGCCCCAAAAGAATTCGATTATCACACATGGCTTAGTGCTAGGCACGATGATGAAAGTAGGGCAAAATTAATCTTTTTTGATTTGATGCACGAACGCGAAGATGAAGCCGTTCAGGAATTTAAACGAATGAACATGAGCGGCAGAAACTTTTCATTAAAACACTGGTTTTCTCGTGAAGATTTTATGGATTATGGCTATATTTTGGCTGAAGAATTGGTTTTCCGTAACGAATATTATGACGCAATTCTTCTTTTGGAGCAAATAATTCGCCTTGAATGGAGTTTTGACTATTTTAAAGTTTTTTTTCCGGAAGTAAAAGATTTTACGCTGAGTATTTTGCGGCACAATATCGATGGAAAAATTAATGACGAGTTGGCGTTAGATGTTTTTGAGCGGGCGCTGGAACTCGATTTTTCTGTTTCGGATGATGTTTTTTTCTTAAAAAAAATGTCTGAAGCGTATAAACGATTGGGGGATGCGGCAACTGCAAAAATCTGTATGGATGAAGCCGTTCGTTTATCTAAAGAAGGAAAGTAATGGGATTTCCCATATTTTATATTAAAAATTCTGGGGTAAAATTAAAATGATCAGATTAAAAAATGAAGATGAAATTAATGGAATCAGAAAATCTTGTCATCTTTTAGCAGATATGTTTACAGAAATTCTGCCACAAGTAAAAGCTGGAATGTCAACAAAAGAAGTTGATGATTTGTGTCGGGCTTTTATCAAAAAACATGGTGGAAAGCCTGCGTGGTTTAGGGAAGATTTTCCGGGAGCTGCTTGTATTAGTGTTAATGAAGAAGTAATTCACGGCATCCCTTCAAAGAAAAAAATTATTCACGATGGCGATTTAGTTTCAATTGACGCCGGAATTGATTTAGACGGTTACATCAGCGATTCAACTCATTCAGTTTTGGTAGGAAATGTTCGCCCTGAATGGAAAAAATTAGACGAAGTTACGCTTGAATGTCTTCAGGCTGGAATTGAAGCGTGCAAAGTTGGAAACAGAATCAGCGATATTTCGAATGCGGTTTATGAAATCGCCAAAAAACACGGATATGGTGTAGTTTACGATTATTGCGGTCATGGAGTGGGCCTTGATGTTCACGAAGACCCGAGTATTCCAAACTGTCCAAGTTCTGGTGCAAATCCTAGAATTCAGGCGGGAATGGTTTTGGCAATCGAACCGATGATTAATCTTGGAACTGCGGATGTTCATGTTCTTTCAAATAATTGGACTGTCGTAACTGATGATGGCCTTTGTTCAGCACACGAAGAGCATACCGTTGCAGTTTTCAGCGACCACACTGAAGTTTTAACAGATTTAAATTATAAAAAATAAATGTAACTATTTTTAAATTTGTTCATTTATATTTAAAAATTAGATTTGTTATCTTTTATTTTTCGGAGGTAAATCTTTATGAAAAAGATTACTAAATATATTTTGGGATTAACAGGGGCTGCCGCTCTTTCTTTTGGATTGATTTCGTTATCTTGTAATCGTGTAAAAGTTTCTGGAAATGCCGCTACAGTTTATGCTGAAAGTGCCGTAAACATTGACCAAAGTGATTTAAAAGCTGTTGAAGCGTTGCAAAATTCTTTTAGAGCAATCAGTAAGGGCCTTTTGCCGTCTGTTGTAGAAGTTGATGTTACAGAAACAGTCGAAGAAGTTGCTCCTTTTACGCTTGAAGATTTTTTTGGTTTCCCATTTGATGATTTTTTTGGAAATCGTAATAATCAAAAAGATAAAAACGAAAAGAACAAAAATAACACTCGAAAACGCGAACAAAAAGGTTTGGGCTCTGGCGTAATCGTTCGTCGTTCTGGTTCAACTCTTTATGTTCTTACAAATAATCATGTTGCCGGAAAAGCTACAAAAATTTCTATTAAATTGAATGATGAACGCACATTTGAAGGAAAATTAGTTGGCGCCGACAGCCGAATGGATATTGCCCTTGTTTCTTTTGAATCTGATGATAAATCAATTCCAGTTGCAGTTTTAGGCGATTCAAATAATCTTGAAACTGGGGACATTTGTTTTGCAATGGGTGCTCCTTTGGGATTTGCGCAGTCTGTAACTCAAGGAATTATTAGTGCAAAAGGCCGTTCTGGTTCTGGAATCGGAAATTTAAGTGATTTTATTCAAACTGATGCCGCAATCAATCAGGGAAACTCTGGTGGCCCTTTGGTAAATATTTATGGCGAAGTCGTAGGAATTAATACTTGGATTGCTTCAAATTCTGGTGGTTCTCAAGGATTAGGATTTGCAATTCCGATTAATAATATTAAAAATTCAATTGATTCGTTCATTAAAGACGGAAAAGTCGCTTACGGATGGCTTGGAGTTCTTTTAATTGAAGCTAGCCCTGAATATAAAGAAGCGTTGGGCCTTGAAAAAACTCCGGGTGCCTTAATCACTCAGCTTTTTATCAATTCTCCTTCGTATAAAGGCGGAATGAAACCTGGCGATTATGTAATTGCCTTGAATGGTCACAATGTAAAAGATGTAAATCAACTTACCCGTGATGTAGGATTTTTACAGGCTGGAACAGAAGCAACATTTACAGTTCTTCGTGATGGCAAAAAAGTCGATTTAAAAATCAAAATTGAAGAAAGAACAGAAAAAGTTACAGATGAAAAGAAACTTTGGCCTGGATTTATTGCTTCTCCAATAACAGACGAAATCCGCAAAGACTTAGACCTTGATAAATCAATTGAAGGCGTAATTGTAACGGAAGTTCAGGAAAAAACTCCTGCTGCTGCATTAAGAATTGCAAAAAAAGATGTGATTACTGCTGTAAATGGTGTAAAAGTTTCTAATCTTAAGGAATTTTATGCAGAACTTTCAAAAGCAGAAAAAACAATCAATTTTGACATTTATGCAAACGGCGGAACGATTACAACTGGAACATTTAAATTCTAGTAGTTTCTTCTATTGACATAAGGTTGATTTTTCTATAATATAACAATATTCTGTATGATAAAATGTTGTAGTATACCCCGTTAAATACTGCAGCGTTGTGTATAAGATTTTTATAATAGAGGTGTTTTTATGTACGCACTTGTAGAATATAAGGGCAAACAGTACAAAGCAGAAAAGGGAGCAATTCTTACAGTTGATAAACTTGATGCTGAAAAAGGTTCAAAAATTGAAATCGATTCAGTTCTTCTTGTAAGTGATGGTGACAAAGTTTCTGTTGGCTCTCCATACGTTAAAGGCGCAAAAGTTCAGATTGTTGTAGAAGATTCTTTCAGAGATAAAAAAGTTCTTGTATTAAAATATAAATCAAAGAAAGATTATCATCGTCTTATCGGACACAGACAGCAATATACAAACGTAAAAGTTGAAGATATTGTTTTAGCGTAATGACAAATATTGTTCTTGAGCGTGCAGAATCGGGAGAACTCCTTTCTTGTAGTGCAAAAGGGCATTCTGGTTATGCTAAAAGTGGTTCAGATATAATTTGTAGTGCGATTACAATTTTACTTCGAACAACACTGCAGGTTCTTTCTGAATCAAAGTTAGATTTGAGTGTAAAATCTTCAAAAGAAGGTGAACTTGAATTTAATGTTACGAATAAAGGCAATCTTTTAGATGAACAAAAAAGTTTGCTAAAATATTCAGGGATTTTTTTAGAAAAAGGGTTTAATTCTCTTTGCAAAGAATTTCCGGAGTATGTGAGATTTAATATTATTTGACTTTTAATAGGAGAATATCATGGGAAGAACTAGAGGCGGAAGTGGTGCCAAAAATGGTCGTGATTCAAATCCAAAAAATCTGGGTGTAAAGAAATATGCTGGTGAAGTTGTTACAGCTGGTTCAATTATCGTAAAACAGCGTGGAACAAAATTTTTTCCAGGCGATAATGTAAAAAAAGCTGGAGATGACAGCCTTTTTGCAACAGCAGATGGAAAAGTAGTTTATTCAGAAAGAATGAACAGAAAATTCATCTCAGTTGAAGCAAACGCTTAAGTTTTAATTTCTTTTTTGAATACCCGGTTGAATTTCTTCCGGGTTTTTTTTATTTATTTTGAAATTTTTGAGGTTTTTATGATAAGTTTTGCAGATGAAGCAATCATTGAAGTTCATTCCGGGAAAGGCGGAAACGGTTGTATTGCTTTTAGGCGTGAAAAATACATTCCGCGGGGTGGCCCAAACGGAGGAGACGGCGGAAAAGGTGGAGATGTAATTTTTATCGTAAAAAGAAATGTAAGAACGCTTGCAAAATTGCGCCATCATAGAATTTACAAGGCCAAAAATGGTGGCGACGGAATGGGCTGGAATAAATTTGGTCGTGATGGGGAAGATGTTGTAATTCCGATTCCACCGGGAACTACGATTCGTGATGCTGAAACTAATGAATTAATTCACGATTTTACTTTGGATGATGAAAAAGAATCGTTTACATTTTTAGAGGGCGGAAAAGGCGGTTGGGGAAATGTTCATTTTAAATCTTCAACAAATCAGGCCCCTCGTTATGCGCACAGTGGAAAACCTGGTGAAGTTCGGCTTTTAAAACTTGAACTTAGCATTATGGCGGATGTTGGTTTGGTTGGATTTCCGAATGCTGGAAAATCTTCTTTGCTAACTGCGTTTACAAATGCTAGGCCGAAAATTGCACCATATCCGTTTACAACAAAAATTCCGAATCTTGGAGTTTTGCGAGTTGATGAAGAACAGGATATTATTATCGCAGATATTCCGGGGATTATTGAAGGGGCATCTGAAGGCGTTGGGCTTGGATTCGATTTTTTAAAACATATCAGTAGAACAGCCTGTCTTTTGTTTATGATTGATTCTTCTGATGAAAATTATTTGACCTCGTATAAAACGCTTTGCAATGAATTAAAAAATTATTCTACAGAATTGATGGAAAAACCTAGAATCGTTTTGGCAAATAAAATTGATATTGATGGTGCGGAACAAAATGCGAGCGATATAATAGAAGAAATTCACAAAACTGATCCTGATGTGTCTGTAATTCCTGTTTCTGTGCAGAATAATATTGGAATGGCGAATGCAAAAAAAGCGATTATTCAGCTTGTAAATAAACTTGAAGGCATTGGGGAAGCAGAAACTGAAGTTAAAACGAATCAGTTTGGTTCAGATTTTATGAAAGAGCGCTCTGTTGACGACGATATGGAAATTCAGTATCCGGGAAGTGAAAATTGAAAATCGCAATTTTAGGCGGAACTTTTAATCCTCTTCACATTGGGCACTGCCTTTTGGCTGATACTGTAAAAACTGATTTGGGATATGATAAAATAATTTTTGTTCCTACGGGAAAACCGCCGCATAAAAAAATTACGGGTTCGGTTTCGGCTGAGCAACGATTTTTGATGCTCGATGAATTTTGTAAAACTACGGATTCTTTTATCGCGGAAGATTATGAAATTAAAAAAGAGGGCTTGAGTTTTACTTACGAAACGATTTTGTACCTTTTAAAAAAGTATGAAAATGTTTTAACGGAAAAACCGGGCCTTATTATGGGGCAGGAAGTTGCAGCGGAATTTTACAAATGGCATAAAAATGAAGAAATTGCAGAACTTTCAACGCTGATTTTGGCTCGTCGGCACCCGGATAACAATTCTGTTGATGTAAAGGGATTTGAAAACGAGAATTTTCGAAATTATACTGGGGATTTTGTTTCTGATGATTTTGAAAAAGATTTTAAATGGCCACACATAATGCTTGAAAATCCGATTTTGCCAATTTCATCTACAGAAATTAGGGCAAGAATTGCACAGCATAAAAGTTTTGAATATCTTGTTCCACGCGAAATTTTTTTGTATATTAAAAGAAACGGTTTGTATCAAAAATGAGCGATTTAAAAAAGATTCAGGAAGAAGTTCGAAAATTTGCAAAAAAAAATGTTTCAAAATCTCGTTATGAACATTCTGTGAGAACGGCTCGCCTTGCAGAAAAAATGTGCAATCTTTATGGAGAAGACGCAGAAAAGGGATATTTTGCAGGCCTTTCCCACGATATTTGTAAAAATTTCAATGAAACTCAAATGCGTGGACTTGCGTTTTTATGTTCAGAAAAAATTACGCAGACAGAAAATGAAAATTTTTCACTTTTGCATGGAAAAGCAGCTTCGGCATTGTTAAAAAGAGATTTTTCTGTAACTGATGAAGAAATTTTAGAAGCGGTTGCGGTTCACACTCTTGGAAAATGCGGAATGTGCAATCTTTCAAAAATCCTTTATGTTGCGGATAAAATTGAGCCCGGACGACCGTTTGTAACAAAAAAATATTTGGAAAATATGTTAAAAAAATCGTTAAATGATTTATTAAAAACTGTAATTGAAGAAAATATTTCATATCTTGAAAAAAAAGAAAAAAAAGTCGCTCCAGAAACGCGTGAACTTTTGGCTTCTTTGTAAGGTGGTTTATGAAAAAAAAGCATATAAGTGATGAAAAAAAAGGAATTATATTTTTAGTTTTTATTTTTTTAGTAATCGTTGCAATTTCAATTTATAGTTGGATTATTTTAAAGCCAAAGGGATTAAAAATCGACGATCAGGTAATTCGAACGCTGGTTTTGGTTTCTGACAAAGAAAAAAATTGTATTTTTTCGAATGTTTTGGTTTATTATCCGGAAACGCAAAAGGCTGCCGTTGTGAATATTCCTTCGAATACAGGTGCGATTTATCAGAGTTTGAATCGTACGGATAAAATTGAAAGTGTTTACCGCGAAAAAGGGATTGAAACATATAAAACTGAAGTCGAAAAATTGATGAATTGTCAAATTCCGTTTTATTTTGAAATTGATATTGAAAATTTTAAGATTTTAACTGATTTTTTAGGCGGATTTAGGGTTTTTATTCCTTCACCAATCGATGTTACTGACGAAAATGGGGAACGCTATCTTTTGCCTTCTGGGGCCGTTTCGTTAGATGGGGATAAAATTGAATCTTATTTAAAATATGTTGAACCTGAAGAAACTTTTTCTGAAATTCAGGATCGTTATCAGAATGTTGCGACGGCATTTTTTTCAGCCTTGCATGATAAAAAAACTTTAATTTTTAATTCAAAATCGAATTTCAAAAAATATTCAAAACTGATTAAATCAAATCTGGATTTTGAAAATTTTTACGATTTAATGGAATTGATTTCTGAAATGGACACTGAATTAAT
>CAVHIX010000092.1:0-7803 GCA_963636135.1 Anaerovoracaceae bacterium | reverse complement strand
CACAATGGCTTAATGTTGGCGGTCAAATTATTCCGGAACAAAAAATTACGGAACTTTTCAATCTGATTAAAGCAAAAAAAATCAACAATTGGGAAGCCGTTCACGCATTTTACGACGAATGCGAAAAAAATTATATTTTGTGGCAGGCCCGCTATTCAATTTATCTGCTTGAAAAACTTTATTCGCGCCAAATTTCGGACTTTACTTCACAAATAATCGAAAATTTCGTCGAAGATACAGAAATCGTTTCAAACGAAATGTATAAGGCATCTATTAATTCGCGAAAAAAAGATTTTACGGATTATTACCGCGTTATGACTTACCGAAACACCGACGAAATGCTGAATGTCCTTGGCAAACTCGAAGACAACGATTTTTTAATCAGTTTTGAAAAAGAAACAAAAGAATTTATTCAAAATTTACGGGAAACATTTTATGAAAAATAAAGCGATTCTTTACTGTGAAAATAACGAAAAAATTGAAATTTTAGCGCAATTTTTAATCAAATCGAACTGGCAAATTCTTTCTGCTGGCGAAACAGCTCGTTTTCTTACTTCAAAAAATATTCCGGTTACAGAATGCCCGTTTTTGGAAAATTCATTTTTAGAAACAACATCTTTTGTAAAAATTCTAAAAGAAATTTTTGTCGCTGGAAAAACCGTCTATCAGTATGAAGAATCCGACTCCATTTCGCTTGTCTGTACGAATTTCAATGTTGCCGATAAACCAGTCCAGGAAATGTTCGATTCTTATTTTTACAAAAAAGAAATTGATCTTGTGCGCCAAAGTTTACTCAATGTCGCGATAAAAAATTATAAATCAGTTTTAGTTTTAACAGACCCGATTGACTACAACGACGCAATGCTAAGACTCAGCACAGAAAATATAAAAGAAGATTTCAGGCTCTATCTTGTAAGCAAGGCTTTAAATCTTTCTTCGGCATATTCTGCGGCGGCAAGTGATACAATTATGCTATGCACAAAAAAGCACACTTTCCCCAATTTTTTTATGCTTCCGTATCAGTTTGCAAAAAGATTAAAACACGGAATCAACAAACAGCAAGTCGCATCTTTGTACAGTATTAACTGTTTTAACAGCGCCCTAAACGGATTAAAAAAAATTCAGGGCTCGGAAATGAGTTTTAACGCAATAATAAATGTAAATACAGTTTGTAAAACGATTTCTGATTTTGTGCATCTCATAAAATTCCCGTTCAGCGTTCCTTCTGAAAATTTTGAAGGCTATCCGTACACGACCCAATTTAGTCCGATGGCGGGAAATGTTTTTACAGTCGGCGTAAAAAATTCCACAATAATTTCAGCGTCGTTGGCCCCAAATGTTACCGAATCGATTTTAAAAACTTATAAATGTTCCCCTGAATCGTTTCAGCACGCAGTAATCGGATCAAGTGCCGTAATCGACGAAGAAGCTGCAAAAATCATAAAAGATTTAAATATTCGTACAATTGTTGCGCCAGATTTTACAAAAGAAGCAAAAGAATTCCTTGCGGAAAATAAAAATCTTCAAATGATAATCGCGTCAAATCCAACGATTTCAAATTTTGAAACAATTTCCGTAGATGGGGGCCTTTTAGTTCAAACAACGGATTCAAAACTTTTTGAAAAATGGAAAATTGTAACCACAAAACGCCCAGATCAAGACCAAATCGACGAAATGGCGTTCGGAATGATGCTTTCACTCAGTTCAAAATCGTATTCTTCAATCATTTTAAAAAATCACGCCACAACCGGATTTGCAACGGGCCAAACAATTCCTTCTAAGGCCGTTTTGTATTCACTTTACGACTCAAAAGAATTTTCTAATAATAACGAAAACAATGCCGAAGTTTTAGTATGCGATTCTGCAATCAACTTTGACGAACGCTTAAAATGCATTGCAGATTACGGAATTAAAGCAATTATTCAAACTGGTGGAACTCAATCCGACGAAGCCTTTATCAATTATTGCAATGAAAAAGGGATTTGCATGGTTTTCACCGGAATAAAACATTTAACATACTAAACGGGAAACAAAATGATTTATTATTTAGGTGGATTTCTTCAACAATTTTGGGGACCAGCGCGTCTTCTTCAATCGTATAGCGTTTTGAGTGCCCTCGCCCTCTACTGTGGATTTTTTTTATCATTCAAACTTTTACCAAAATTTTATAATTTTCTGCCTCACGATCGCGGAAGAGAATTTACAATCAATGCTGAAGCCGCAAAAGGAAAACCAACTGGTGCAGGAGTCGTTTTTATCACAATGTTTGCGATTTTAAGCCTGATTTTCGTTCCGTTAAATCTTTTTCAAGGCGGAATCGTTTTATTAACCTGGCTTACAATGCTCACCGGATTTTTAGACGACAAAAGCGTTTCTAGTTGGGGCGAATACAAAAAAGGATTTTTAGATTTAGTAATCTGCGTTACAGCGTCAATTTTAATCTATTTCTTTCTTTTAAAAACCAACCCGGAAGGAAAAATAATTTTCTGGGTTCCATTCATAAACGGATTACCGGAAAACAATTTTGGAATCGTAATTCATCCGGCAATATTTTTTGTCGTTTGTATTTTGATTTTATGGGTCAGCATAAATGTTACAAACTGCTCAGATGGCGTTGACGGTTTAAGCGGAACTTTAGTTTTAATCGCACTGATTACCTTGGGTCTTCTTTTGTATTTCGTTTTGGGCCACATTGAATTTTCAAAATATCTTCAGTTGCCGCATATCAAAAATGGCGCTGCGTGGGCAACATTGACATTTACACTCGCTGGAATTTTAATGGGATACCTTTGGCACAACGCATTTCCAAGTTCAGTTTTAATGGGAGACGCCGGTTCGCGCGCCCTCGGATTTTTTATCGGAGCCATGGTAATGATTTGCGGAAACCCATTTTTATTCATCGCAACATCTTCAATCATGTTTTTAAATGGCGGAACGGGCCTTTTAAAAGTCTTTTTATTAAGATTTTTCAAAATCAAAATTTTCAGCAAAGTAAGATTTCCGCTCCACGACCACATGCGAAAAAACAAAGGCTGGTCACCGGCCCAAGTTCTAGTAAAATTCATGATAATGCAGATTTTAATCACAATTATAACAATCGGAATTTTATTAAAAGTCCGCTAAAGCAAAAAGAGATTCTTTTTTATAGGAATCTCTTTTTTTATAAGAATGGGGGATTTATTTTCTAGAAATTAGCCAAAAATTTTCCCCCGTAAAAAAGTCAATAGATTTTAAAAAACAAATTTTTTCTACAAATTTTCACCACTCGCAAAAATTTTTTTTTTCTGCTAATATACGAATATGAAAATTTTAGCAAAACCATCATCACTTTCTGGAGAAATTTTCGTTCCAGGGTCAAAAAGCCACACAATCAGGGCATTACTTTTTTCTTCAATTGCAGAAGGAACTTCACATATAAAAAATCCGCTTTTAGGCGAGGATTGCATTAGTTCAAGCCAGGCGGTAAAACTTTTTGGCGCAAAAGTCGACATTTCAAATCCAACTGAATGGGTCGTTGAAGGCGCCGGAAAAAATGCCCATCTTCCGTCAAATGTTGTAGATTGCGGCGATTCGGGCTCTCTTTTGTACTTTATGTCGCCAATGGCTTCAGTTTTCAGCGGATTTTCAATTTTTACAGGCGATGAATCCCTTCGCACACGCCCAGTTGCTCACCTTCAAGACGCGTTAAATCAGCTCGGAGCCGAAGTCAGTACAATCACTCCGAAAAAAAATAGTTGCCCGCTCATTATAAAAGGCCCTATCAAGCCAAACCAAACGATTACCACAGACGGGAAACTTTCTCAATACATCAGCGGAATTATGATGGCAGCGACTCAACTCGAAGGCGAAACGCATATCAATCTTACCGAACCAAAAGAAACGCCGTTCCTTGAAATGACATGCCAATGGCTTCGTGAAATGGGCGCAAAATTTGAATACACCCCGGATTTCAAAAAAATCACTGTAAAAGGAAAAACTCAATTCAAAGCATTCGATAAAATTGTTCCTTCAGATTGGGAAGCCGTCGCTTTTCCGTTAATTGCAGCCCTTCTTACAAACAGTTCGATTACAATCAAAAATATTGACGATTCAAAAACTCAAGGCGACCGCGAAATCGTTACAGTTTTAAAATCACTTGGCGCCGACATTACAGAACAAAAAACTTCCACCGGAACAGATTTAATCGTTAAAGGCGGAACTTTTTCCAAAAATAAGGGTTATTTTTCAACAGAAAATCTTCCAAACCAGGAACTTCATGTTGACATCAACGGATTTCCAGATGCCATTTGCGCCCTCGCAGTTTTTTCTTCATTCACAAACGGCAAAGTCGTTATCGAAGATGTTGAAGTTTGCCGCAAAAAAGAAACCGACCGCGTTAAAGTTTTGCAGGAACATCTTTCTGCACTCGGCGTAAATATTCAAATCGTAGAAAATTCGCTCGTAATTCAAGGAAAAAGCAAATTCCTAAAAAACGGAAACTCAAATCCTGATTTTAAAATCAAAGGCGGCACTATTGAAAGTTACAACGACCACAGAATTGCAATGGCGTTCGCGTGCCTAGGCCTTGCCCTCCCAGAATCTGAACAAATTATTGTAAAAAATGCCGAATGTTGCTCCGTTTCATTCCCAAATTTTTACAACATCATGAAAAAAATCAACGCTAATTTTTCAGAAACAGATTAATTTTCAGAAATATTCAGCGTACAAACCAACGGCAAATGATCCGAAAAACCACTTCCCGAATAAATTTTATACTTATCCGGGAGGCCTTCTTCGGTACACCAAAGTTCATTTTGCAATGCACAAAAATCTTTCACTTCAATTTCGCCAGTAAAAAAAATATTGTCGATCCGGCTCCAATCGTTTCGAAAATAATAACTTCCCGGTTCTAAAAGATTTCCATTTTCATCAAACCAACAAGATTTTACATTTACATCAAAATCATATTCGCCATTTGCATTTACAAAATGACGCAATTTCACAAAAGAAGGGGTGCACGCTTTTTCCAAATAGAATTTTAAAACATCCCGATTAAAATCCCCACAAGCAACGATATTTTTTTTCCCAATTTGAATGTCATCTTCTACTAAACCTGCCAAAACGCTTTCCTGCCAGTTACGCCATATTTCTGATTTTTCTTCACCGCCCGACATGCTTTTCCAATGATTCACATACAAATTCAATTCAAAAATTCCATCGCCAATCACAGTTTTCAAAACCGGTCTCATCGAAGGCTGACTTCCGCTCACCTTTGCATCCACATTATGAATCGAAAAATTCCTTATTTCAAATCTGCTCAAAACCGCACTCCCAATACTAGAGCCCTCATTTTTCGCAAAACTCGAAAATTTATACATTTTATTCCGTTTCCAGCTTAAATCTTGCATTTGATTCGAAATATCGTACAGAATTTCCTTATTTTCAATTTCAAGCAAAACGCAAACATCCGCATCAAGAATTTTCAATGCCTCACACAATTTTTTAAGCCTTTTTTTATAGGAAGATTCATCCCACTTATCCGACTTCAAAAATTCTGAATACTCATTTCCATTCTTTTCGCCATCAAAGAAAGTTTCAACATTCCAACTAGCAAATCGAATCTCTTTCGCAAAACAAAACGCAAACGAAAAAGTCACAACTAAAAGAAAAAAACGCTTCATAACACCCCAAAAGCTTTTCGCTTCCATAATATATATAGACAAAAAGATTGACTTTCGGCAGTTTAAAATAAAAAAATCTGCCAAAACATTAAAATTTCAGCAGATATAACAAAGATTTATATTTTATTCAGATTAAACATTAAATTTAAAGAATAAAACATCGCCATCTTTTACGATATAATCTTTTCCTTCCTGACGATATTTTCCGGCTTCCTTGATTTTTTGTTCTGAACCATACTGTTTCAAATCATCAATAGAATAAGCTTCAGCACGAATAAAACCTTTTTCAAAATCAGTATGAATTACGCCAGCCGCTTTTGGAGCTGTATCCCCTGCGTGAATCGTCCAAGCACGACATTCATCAGGCCCACCGGTAAAAAATGTTGCCAATCCCATCAAGTGATAAGCTTTTCGAGCCAAAACCGCAAGCCCACTTTCAGAAAGCCCTACAGAATCCATAAAATCTTTTCTGTCGTTTGGATCAGTAATTTCAGCCAAATCAGCTTCAAATTTTCCGCAAATCACAACAACTTCGCTATTTTCAGAATCTGCAATCTTTTTTAAAATTTCAACATATTTATTTGTTCCGCTTGCAATCGAATCTTCGTCAATATTTGCAACATACAGCGTCGGTTTCATCGTTAACAAAAACATATCACGAATTGCAATTTTTTCATCATCAGTTAAATCTGCAAGGCGGGCACATTTTCCATCTTCAAGAAGCGGCTTAATTTTTTTTACGGCACTATTAAACGGAGCAAGCTGTTTTTCAGCATCTTTTCCAAGCGCACGAACAGTTTTTATATTTTTTTCTTCGCGTTTTGCAATCGTCTGAAGATCGGCCTGAGCAAGTTCAAAATTGATTGTCAAAATATCGCTTTCAGGATCAACCGGAGCTTCAACTTTAGAATCTTCACGAACATGCATAATATCCGGATTATCAAAACAACGAACAACATGCGCAATACAAGCAGTTTCACGAATATTTGCCAAAAACTGATTTCCAAGGCCTTCCCCTTGAGAAGCGCCCTTTATCAGCCCTGCAATATCAACAAATTTTACACTTGTAGGAGTTTTCTTTTTCGGATTATGAATAGAAGCTAAAAAATCAAGCCTTTCATCTGGCAAATCAACAATTCCAACATTCGGATCAATTGTACAGAATGGAAAATTCGCAGCCTCTGCCGGAGCCGCAGTCAAAGCAGAAAAAATAGTAGATTTACCAACATTTGGCAATCCTACAATACCACAATCTAAAGACATAACAATCCTCTAAAAAAATAATAGTTTATTATACAAAAAAAAATTAATATCTTCTATATTTTTAAAAATAAAAATGCCCTCAAAAAAAATTCAAGGGCATACAAAATCTTAAAAAGAAAAAATTATTTTGTCATCAATAAAGTTTTTGAATCAAGTTTTACAGAAACATCAGAAACTTCTTTATTATTTGATTTTAAAATCGACAATTCAAGATTTTTACCATTTGAAGCAATGTGAGCCACAGTCGCAAACAAATCAAGTTTTTCTTTTGCAGCCGATTCACTCAATTTTGCACTTTCATTTGTAAAACTGAACCAAGCTGTCATTTTTTCTGAAGAAATATAATCCGCAATTGTTTTCAAATCTTTTTCAGAAATTTTTACCATGTCAACATCGTCGATTACAACCGCATTTACATTAATTCCGCCTTCTTTTAGCGCTTTAATTGTAGAAACGATTTTTGGCATTGAAAAAGATTCCTGATTTGTATTCAAAATAGTTCTATCCCGAACAATTAAATCACCAAGTTCAGCCAAATCTCCTAAATTCTTCTTTTTGCCTAATTCTGATAAAACACTGTCATACCACGCAATCACATTTGAAGAATGCTGATCAAACGAAATATGAACCACATGTTTATCATTTAAAAGTGAATCAATTGCAAACTGAATTAATATAGAAGTTTTTCCCAAACCTTTTTTAGATGTAATTAAACCCATTTGTCCTTCTTTTAGGCCACCATCTGTAACATTGTCAAAAAAACGAACTGGGCTGTGTGAAATAAGATCCTGTTTAATCATAAAATACTCCAAATTTATGCAGATTTTTCCACTATTTTGCAAAACATTTGTTAAAACAAAAAATGGACCTACCTTAATGA
>CAVHIX010000091.1:0-7834 GCA_963636135.1 Anaerovoracaceae bacterium | reverse complement strand
CATTGTTGCATTATGCTGTAAAAGTTAAAGCTGCTTGTATTGGCGAGCTTATCATTGTAAAAGAGGTTACTTGAGTGAAAGGAAGTCAGGTTACCATTGATCATGTATCAAAAAGATTCAACGATTTTGTTGCTCTTGATGATATAAATTTTACAATCAAGCCTGGAGAATTTTTTTCTCTGCTTGGTCCTTCAGGGTGTGGCAAAACAACTTTGCTACGTATTATTGCCGGTTTTGAATTTCCTGATGAAGGAGCAGTTTTATTCGACGATAAAGATATTATTCCTTATCCGCCAAACAAACGAGAAGCAAATACTGTTTTTCAAACTTATGCCCTTTTTCCTCATATGTCGGTTTACGAAAATATCGCTTTTCCGTTACGACTAAAAAAAGTTCCAAATGACAAAATTGATCAGAAAGTTAAGGAATATGTTCATTTAGTTCAGCTCGATCAGCATATCAATAAAAAGCCAAATCAGCTTTCGGGTGGACAAAAACAGCGCGTTGCAATTGCGAGGGCCTTAATCAGTGAGCCAAAAGTTCTTCTCTTGGATGAACCACTTTCTGCATTGGACGCAAAACTTAGGGCAAATCTTTTAATCGATTTAGACGCAATCCACGATAAAATTGGAATTACTTTCATTTATGTTACGCACGACCAAAGTGAAGCTCTTGCCGTCAGCGACAGAATTGCCGTTATGAATGCAGGTCATGTTCTTCAGGTTGGAACGCCTTATGAAATTTATGAAAGCCCAGCAACTCAGTTTGTAGCACAATTTATCGGGGAAACAAATCTTTTTGAAAGTACAGTTGTAAAATGCGAAGAATATAAAGTTCCGGGAAAAGCTGACATTGAACACATGGTAACGCTAAATACTCCGGCTCTTGGACTTCAGGCGCAGTTAAAAGATGACACTCAGGCTACAAAAGAAGAAGATAAAAATATTCTTGTAACGGATTACGAATTTACAAACGAAGGTCAAAAAGTCGCATTTACAGTTCGTCCGGAAAAAATTAAAATCACGCTGGAAGAACCAAATGTTGGCGGCCGAAAAGATATAAATGTCTTTAAAGGAATTGTTGAAGAACCTATTTACACAGGATTCCAGTCAAAATTTTATGTTCGTCTTGAAAACGGAACAATCGTAAAAGTTTTTAAACAGCATACAAATTATCTTGACGATGGTCCTGAAATTGCATGGAAAGATGTTGTTTATATATCATGGTCTGCGGAAGACGGATATATTGTAGAAGATATTAACAAATAATTTGAAGGCGAAATGAAAAACGAAAATTCACAAAAATCAGAAGAAAAGCCTAAGGGCAAAAAACAATCTTTTCTTTTAAAAATCGCTTCTAAATCTCATGAAGCAAAATTTAGAAATACAAATCCGGGATACGCTTACGGCTGGCCAATGGGATTATGGTTTACAATCTTTTTTGTAGCCCCACTCGTAATCATTTTGGTTTATTCTTTTATGACTAAATCAACTTACGGCGGAGTCGAATTTAAATTTTCACTAAAGGCATATCAGCAGATTTTTAGCCCTTCTTATTTAAAAATAATCTGGAGAACTTTTTACATCACGCTGATTTCAACTGCAATTACGATTATAGTCGCTCTTCCGTGTGGGTATGCGATGGCTAGAAGCAAACACCAGACGCTTTTACTGATTTTAATAATCATTCCGTTTTTAACGAACAGTTTAATCAGAATTTTTGCTTGGAAAACGATTTTAGGCGAAGACGGCCTTTTAAACGAAATTGGAAGATTCTTTTTTAATCTTTTTCACTCTATTGGCCTTGTCTCAAAAGATGCAGTTTTTGTTCCAGGAAAATTTATGTATACAAAAGGTGCAATTATTCTTGTAAGCATTTACATGTATCTTCCGTATGCGATTTTACCGATTTTTACAGCCGTTGACAGATTCGATTTTAGTTTGATTGAAGCGGCCCGAGATCTTGGAGCGAATAAACCTACTGCAATGTTTAAAATTTTACTTCCGGGGATTAAAAGTGGAATTATCAGTGCTCTGATTTTTACTTTCATTCCGATTTTTGGAAGTTACACCGTTCCGCAGATTGTGGGCGACAAAAACAGTTACATGCTCGGAAATATAATCGTAGATCAGATTAATAAAGTTAGAAATTACCCGTTGGCAAGTGCATTCAGTATGATTATTACGCTTATCAGTATGGCAGCAATTATTTGGATGTTAGTTTCTAATAAAAAAGAAGCGAGTCTTAAAAAATCTTCAAGTAAAGATGATTTTAATTTAAGCCAGGAACCATTGCTTGCTTCTTCAGTAAAAAGCCGAAAATAGGGGGTAAAAATGTCAGTTTCAAAAATCGCAAAAAATCCGTTTAAAATCTTCGCTGCTAAAAAAAATGACAGTGAAAATGCCCGACACGCAAAAAAACATTGGAAAAAAAATCATTCAACATTCAGTTTGAGTAAAACGACATTAGCGCTGGTTTTGGCATTTTTGTTCATTCCGCTTTTTGTAATAATTTTCTTTTCATTTAATGAATCGAAAGGGGCAACTTTCACGGGATTCAGTTTTGTATGGTACGAAAAATTATTTTTTGAATCCACAGATTTATGGATTGCACTTTTAAACAGTTTTATAATCGCGATAACTTCTTCGCTCGTTGCAACAATAATCGGAACTTTAGCCGCAATTGCAATCAGCTGGTACAAATTCTGGGGAAAATCTTACATTCAGACGATAAGTTTTTTACCAATGGTTTTACCAGAAGTAATCATGGGTGTTTCGCTTTTAATCTTTTTTAACGGAATTCATTTTTCGCTAGGACTTGCAACAATTTTTATTGCACACACAACATTTTGTCTTCCTTTTGTATATTTAATGGTTTCTGCACGATTAGACGAATTTGATTATTCAATAATTGAAGCCAGCCACGATTTAGGAGCAAACGAATTTCAAACGCTCACAAAAGTTGTAATTCCTGCCATCATGCCGGGAATCGCTTCTGGTTTTGTAATGAGCATTACAATGTCGCTTGAAGATTATGTAATCACTTCTCTTGTAAATGGGCCTGGAAGCATAACTTTACCAATTAAAATCTACAATATGATGAGAGTTGGAGTGAGCCCGGTTATAAACGCACTTTCACTTGTTGTAATCGTTTTTATCTGCTTTATAATTCTGCCGTTCAGAAAGAGCCTAAAAACTTTTGCCGCAAGCCGTTAAATCTAAATTTTTGGAGAAATCCATAATATTTATAAAAGTAAAAATCAAATCGAATAAAAAAAATCGTTTTGATTCAAGGGGAAGAAAATGAAAAAAACAGCGAAATTTCTTTTTTCAGCAATTTTGGCATCTTTTGCACTCGCTTTTTCTGGTTGTTCAAAAGATGATGGAAACACTCTCTACATTTACAACTGGACTTATTACACTCCAAAAAATGTAGTTCAGAAATTTGAAGAAAAATTCAATTGCAAAATCAAACTCGAAGAATACGCTTCAAATGAAGAAATGTATAATAAAATCAAAAATGGCGCAAAAGGATACGATATTGTAGTTCCATCGCAGGATTTTGTTTCAATTATGATTGCACAGGATATGTTTCAGCCGATTAATCAGGAAAAATTAACGAACAAAAAATATATTAATCCTGAAGTTTTAAAAAAGGCAACTTATGACCCAGAAATGAAATATGCCGTTCCGTATTATTTTGGGGCTGCCGGAATTTCTGTAAATAAAACGAAAGTTCAGGGCGATTACGAAAAAACTTGGAACATTTTTGCGGATAAAAAATTTAAAAATCACGCAACAATGATGGACGATATGCGCGAAGTTTTGGGAGACGCCCTCGCCTACAAGGGATTTTCTGTAAATTCGCTGAATAAAGATGAATTAAATGAAGCAAAAAATCTTATCAAAAACGAATGGAAACCAAATCTTGTAAAATTTGATGCCGAAGCTTTTGGAAAATCTTTTGCGGAAGGCGATTTCTGGCTCTGTCAGGGATATGCTGAAGTAATTTACGGTGAAGTTCCGGAAGAACTTTGGGATGAAACAATCGATTTCTTTATTCCACAGAATGGTGGACCGGCTTACCTTGACAATATGTGTATCTTAAAAAATTCAAAACACGCTGATCTTGCAAATGAATTTATAAATTTTATGTGCGAACCTGAAAATTACGCTCAATTCCTGGATTTTTTCAGATTTCCATGTTTTGTAAATACAGAAGCACAAAAATACACGACAAAAACTCCAATGTATGAAGCAAGCCAGCTCAAAAATTGCGAATTAAAAAATGATTTAGGCGAAGGCTTATACGAGTACAACGAACTCTGGGAAGAAATCAGATTCGGTGACTAATCAATTTGGGGGCAGCGATATTCAACATAGCGAACGCGTTTTTCTTCAACAGCTTTTTTAATCTGTTTTTCGCGTTCGGAAAGTTTGCTTCCCCCAGATTTTACTTCAATAAACAGAATTTCACTGATTTCATTATCTGAAGAAATTCCTGAAAATCCTATAAAATCAACTGGTTTTCCGATAAAACGAACATCTTGAGCGTCGCACGGAAAATCCGGCAAAAAAGGCGCAATCTGTTCCTGAAAAAGGCCCCCTAAAACTGCTTTTGACCTTTTTACAGCATCATCACGATTATTTTTAATCTTATCTTTGAATTTTAGTTCAGTTTTTAAAGAACCAAACGATTTTCCAAGCAGAAAAAACACAATCGCAAGAAAAAGAACGGCAAAAATCAGCAACAAAAATTTTTCAAAATCAGTCAAAGAGAAAAAAAAAGATTTCATACTAGACAAAATAACATTCTTTTTCGATAATTACAATTAAAGTAGGAATCAGATGAATAAAAAAATAATTTTTACACTTTTTACGCTAAACATAACTTCATTTTTATTTTCACAAACTCAAGACGAAGGAAAAATTTTTAAATTCAAACATAAATTAAACGATTCAACAAAAATTTTAAGCACTGTAGACGAAAAAGTTTACATAAATAAAAGATTTGTAAACACGGCAACAATTGTAAACCGAATCACAAGCCATGTAGAAGAAGTTTTTGACGATGAAAGTGCCAAAATCAGAGCAAATTTTATGACAACCGAAAAAAATTCTTCGTATATGACAAGTTCTACCTGGGGGGAAGAATTTTACAGCGAATTTATAAGGGATAAAACCGGAAAATACACGATTTCTGATGAATATTTTATGCCGACGGTTCGCGATGTGCCCGTTTTCCTAGAAACGCCGATTAAAAAAGGCCAAAAATGGCAGGCGAAAGGCACTGAAGCTCACGATTTGCGCCATTCTTTCAATATTGAAAAACCGTATCAAGTTCCGTTTACCGCAAATTACGAATATTTGTGGGATGAACTTTCAAGCGACGGCAGAAATCTTTCGGTTATAAAATGTTCGTACAGTATGTATTTTAAAAATCCGTACAAAATTCAGTATTTGACAGAAGAAAATAAGAATTTTCCGGAAATTACGATGGGATTTTCAAATCAAAAAATCTGGTGGGACAACGAAAAAGGAATGATTGACCACTACACCGAAGATTTTGAAATCACAATTATGACTTTTGGACGCGACACGATAAAATTCACTGGAAGGGCAAAAGCGAATGTCACTGAATTTTTTAGGGAAAGCACTTCTGAAAATCTTGAAAAACTGAGTTCGAGCATAAACGAAATGGGATTGGAAAATGTTGATGTAAAACAAAGTGAAAAAGGAATCACAATCAGCATTGAAAATATTCAGTTTGAGCCGGATTCTGCAATTTTGCGTTCGAGTGAAAAAGAAAAACTTTCAAAAATCGCGGATTTACTAAAGAATTTTTCAAACGATTTACTAATCACTGGGCATTGCGCGGACAGAGGCACTAAAGAATCGCAAATGAGCCTTTCTGAACAGCGGGCAAATGTGGTTGCAACATTCTTAAAAAATCTAAATGTCAGAAAAGAAGAAAATCTTTACATTCAGGGGAAAGGAGCAACAGAACCACTTGCTTCAAACGAAACTGAAGAAGGAAGAATGAAAAATCGGCGTGTTGAAATCACGATTATGGATTAAAATCTTATAAAATTTAAAAAATCTTTTATAAATCTTGCCGAAAATGGCCACTCTCCGGCTATATATATTATATGGGCGAAGAAAAATTTGATTATGAAGATTTAGAATATTTAGATCCGGTTGATAAAACTGCTTTTGATTCTTTTGGGATAAAATATATTTTTCCATGGCAAAGAATGGTTATTTCAAATATTTTGGAAGCGAGCGAAAATCCTTTAGTAGAAACAGAAGAAGAAACAGATTTTAAAGATTCTATTAATCGTCAGGTTGTACTTTTGCCTACTGGTGCGGGAAAATCCTTGTGTTTTCAGGTGCCCGCCCTACTTTTGCCAAATCCGACTCTTGTAATTTATCCGCTTTTAGCATTAATGAGCGACCAAAAACGAAGAATGACTGAAGGCAACATAAAAAATGTAATGTTTCAAGGCGGACAAACAAAAGATGAAAGAGAAAGTCTTTTCCGTGAGATTGAAAACGGAGCTAAAATAATTATTGCAAATCCTGAAGTTTTACGCGACAAGGAATTATTAGAAAAGCTTAAAAGTTTGAAATTAAGTCACATCGCAATCGACGAAGCGCATTGTGTGAGTGAATGGGGCGATTCTTTTAGGCCTTCTTATCTTGAGCTTACAAATGTAATAAAAGAATTAAACGCGAATGTTGTAACCGCTTTTACTGCGACAGCTTCCCCGGAAGTTTTAGACAGAGTTTGTGAAGTTCTTTTTGGTGGGCAAGCGCACATTATCAGAAGCGACAGCGACAGGCCTAATATTCATTATTATGTGAAGTATGCAGCTGCGAAAAATCAGGCGGTAATAAATTTAGCAAAAAGCGAAGAAAAGCCAATGATTGTTTTTTGTGGTACGCGAAAAACAACGGAAAAAATGTCTCGCCTCTTAAATTCAGTTTACGGGAAAGACTTTTCTAAATTTTATCACGCGGGACTAGAAAAATCAGAAAAAAATAAAATCGAATCCTGGTTCTTTAATCAAAAAAATGCCGTTTTGTGCGCAACTTGTGCGTATGGCATGGGAGTTGATAAAAAAGACATTCACACCGTTGTGCATTTAGATCCGCCACTAACCGCTGAAGCCTACATTCAAGAAGCTGGGCGCGGGGGAAGAGACGGTTCGGTTGCAAACGGAATTTTACTTTGGAATCATGAAGACAACATAAAATTTAATCAGTTTCCGATGAAAAGTAGAAATCGGGCAATGAAAAATTTTGCGACGACGACTATTTGCAGGCGACAGGTTTTGCTAGATGCGTTGGGTGCGGAGGATGCAGTTTGCAGCGGATGCGACATTTGCAACAAAAAATTCAATCTTGAAAATAAGGGAATAAATGACGATTTAAGCGAAAAAGACTGTGACCAGGCGCTGAAAATTTTAAAAAGTAACGAAAGGCGGTTTTCCACCACTGATTTTATGAACAAAATCGAAGAAGAATTTAATAAAAAAAGCAGAAAAAATTTGAATCTTCCGATTTGGGATTATCAGAGTAGTCTTGAAATAACGACTGAACTTTTTAAAAGGCACAAAATCAGGAATTGTAAAAATTTCTGGAAAGGCAAAATTGAAACTGCGCGTCTTTCAAAACAAATCAGGCGAAAAATTTCTAATTTTCAGTGGAATGTTCTTCAGTTTTTGTGGCGTCTTCATGATTTTCATTTGAAGGCGTAGAAGGAGTTTTTGCACTTGGAGGATTTTGTGGAGATTTCTTTTTTTTCTTCTGTTTCGGCTTTTTTACATAATTTG
>CAVHIX010000090.1:5736-7872 GCA_963636135.1 Anaerovoracaceae bacterium | reverse complement strand
ACATTCTCATTGCATTGCGAATGTGCTTAAAAAGTCAAATCGGAAATTGATATTTTCTCATTGACTTTTTATTGGAGTATGAAGAATAAAAAGTTTTAGAATGGTAAATCTATGCTAAAATATGTTTCGTTTTCATGGATTTCACAAATTTCAAAAAGTGGCTTATCAGAATATTTTAAGATTTTTTCGCGATAGATTTTTCTAATCTGTAAGTTTTCAATTTCTTCGCGTCGGGTTTTTGAAAGTTCAAGAAAATCTGTTTCTTTTTCTATGCCTAAAAAACGGCGATTCAAAAGAGAAGAAGCAATTCCTGTAGTTGAACTTCCAGCAAATGGATCTAAAATCCAGTCGTTTTCTTTTGTGGAAGCAAGAATTATTCGGGCTAAGAGCGGAAGCGGTTTTTGTGTTGTGTGCTTTCCGCAGGATTTTTCCCATTTTGCAATCGACGGCAAAGACCACAAGTCCCGCATTTGAGTTCCGCCGTTTATTTTTTTCATCAGTTCATAATTAAAGTAATGGGGAACTTTTTTTATATTTTTAAGACACCTTTTAAATTTTTCAAAGAATTAAAAATATGATTTTCAACTTTTCCATCAGTTGCTAAACATTCTTCGTAATTTTTTTCTTCATCGTTCCAAAGATAGTCAACAACAGTTTTTATCGAGGCTTCGGTTTTTTCAGTTAATATTTTCTTTGAAAGAATTTTGTCTGCATTAAAACCGTATTTTAAAATCCAGTCATTATTCTCTAAAAGTTGTTTTTTTGCAATTTCTAGACTTTCAGCTTTTTCAAAACCAAGTATCTGTAAATTTTCACAATCAGTTTCATTTGGAGATTGTGAAAAACCTTCAGCGGTATAAAACATATATTCGTTCATACCAAAAATATTGATCGAATTTGATTTTTGATCAACTATAAAACATCAAATTTTTCTATAATGCCCATTACCTAAGAATTCAATAAAACCTTTATCACGCAGATACTGCAGCTGTTGGCGTAATTTATCTTTTATAAAATTATTTTCAGGGTGCTTTAGTTTTAATTCTTCTTCAAATGAATAAATTTGATTTAATGAAAATTCATTTTCCGGAATTTTTTCTACACAAGAAAGGGTATCAAGAAGCCAGCCTCGTGATTCCAAATTTGAAGTTTTTAATGATTTTGTTTTCGCATAATTTTTAATTACTTCTTCATGATTAAGTTCAACATTGTTTTTTACTATAAAAATTTTTCCGGAATCTGGAATTGATGAAATATCAATATTACAGCCAACCCATCCGGCACGTTTTGCAGTAGGAGACAATGGTTTTCGTTTTTCAATAATTCCTGGAGTAAAAAAATGATTAGGAATTAAGATAAAGTTTGAAACTGTATAATTATTGTAGGTCATAAAGAAAAAATTAGGATTTCGTGACGATGTAATCCGGGAAATCATAGTATCGTATGCACCGTCATTTATCTTTTTTGAGATTTTTCCGGAACTGCTTTCTTTACTTTTTAGTTCAAAATCTGAATTACATTCAGAACAATAAAAATCGCCTGTTGGGTGGTTATTTTTATACTTTTCAATTTCCATTCTTCCGCAAATAGGGCAGTACAAATTTCTTTTAACCCAGTCCTCTGTAAGAACTCTCGCTTTTTGAGAATTGTTATGATATTTTTCAATTAAAGATGTATCAAAGTAAAATGTCATTTTAAGAAATCCTTGCGTGAGGGATTGGAGCACCTGCGAAGCAGTTCCGGAGCGTAGAGGAGGAATGAAGCGATAGCGGAAGTGCGGAAAGCCCGACGGCTTTAGCCGGCACGCCCTTATTTTCTGAATACGAAGTAAAGGCTGCAGTCTGCGTAAGCGGGCGATATGGGGGATCAAAATAAACAAAAGTTTGCTCATCTATAAAAGTTTTGCAAAAAGAATAATCGCCGACTGTCATTTGAACATTCTGCAAAAGTTTTGAACAGAGTTTTAAGTTTTCTCTGTCGCAAATCAGCGGATTTTTTGCATTATTAAAAGGCACATTGAACTCGCCTTTTTTGTTTACTCTATAAAGTCCATTAAAACAGGTTTTGTTTAAAAATATGAAGAGAGCTGCTTTTTCAAGGCTTTCGTTCTCATTTTCTGTTGTAGAAAAATGCAAT
>CAVHIX010000090.1:983-5726 GCA_963636135.1 Anaerovoracaceae bacterium | reverse complement strand
ATTTTAATTCATTAAACCGCTTTCGGTTTTCTAAAAAGAATTCTTTATTTTCTTCTATTTTAGAAGTCTTGTATTTCTTCTGGAGTTCAAAAAGTTTTTCAATTAAGGCTTTGCAATTATTTTTAATTTGAAAATATGTGTTTATAAGTTCTGCATTTATGTCGTTTATCAAAACTTCTTCCGGGTAACACTTTTGCAACACGTCAAACAACACTGCCCCTCCACCGACAAACGGTTCGCAGTATTTTTTAATTTTTTGAGGATAATGTTTTCTGATTTCTGGCAAAAGCTGAGTTTTTCCGCCTGCCCATTTTATAAACGGATGTGCTATATTCTGCATACTTTCTTTCATTCTACAAATTTTCCAAAAAACTTTCCATAATCTATATAATTTTCAGCTTCTTAGAAAATCTCTTCCCCGCTAAAAAACTTTCCTTTCCCCCAATTTTACAGTATATTTATAAATATGAATCTTACCCCTCCCGAACAATATATGTTTTGCTCAAATTCTCTTTGCAAAAATGCTGAAACTTGTCTTCGCTCGCTTTGTTATAAGCAGCTTACAAAAGATGATGTTAAAATTTCTGTTTTAAATCCGATTTTATTTCCTAAACAAGATGAAGAATGCCCTTATTTTAGAACAAACAAAAAAATTACGCTTGCGTGGGGAATAGAAAAGATTTTTGACGAGATTCCTAGTAAGCCTGCGGCAGAAATAAAAAAGGAACTTCTTTCTAGATACGGAAAGACAAAATATTACCGTTTTTATCGTGAAGAAAAGCCTCTTTTTTTAGCTGACCAAAAGAGATTTGAAAGAGTTTTTAAAGAGCATGGAATTGAAACTCCAATTAAATATGACCATTACACTGAAGATTATGACTGGACTTACTAAAAAAATTATTTTCTTATTTTGGAACTAAAGTTTTTCTGTGCGAAAATAAAGTTTTGTTGCAGGAAACTGAAGTTTCTCTTTGAGAAAATAAAGTTTCATCAAATAAAACAATGTGTTTCATCAAGTGAAACTAAGTGTTTCATCAAATGAAACCAACTGTTTCATCAAGAGAAACTGCAAGAACTTTCCTTTTTAATCCCATTTGTGCGGTCGTTTATTTGTTTTAAATGTAAACGATGCTACAAAATATCTTGAAACAAATCTTGTTAGGAATGCTGAAAGTTTCCATTTTAATCGGTAAAGCGTGTATTTTTTTCCTTTAAAGGCATTTTTTAGGCAGTGGCGAATGACTTTTTCAGGCCCAATTCCGTGTAAAACTTCTTTTCTTGCTCCATTTGAAGCGACATTTGCAAATTCTGTACTCACACTTCCTGGGCAAAGGGCGCAAACTTTGATTTTTTTATCTTTTAGTTCAGCTGCAAGGCCTAGTGAAAAACTTAAAACATAGGCTTTCGTGGCGGCGTAAACTGCAAATTCTCCGAGCGGGGCAAAGGAAGCAAGGCTTGCCGTGTTTATGATTAAGGAATTTTCTTTTAAATATGGTAAAGCATATCCGCAGATGCCAGTAAGGGAAGTGCAGTTTAAATCAATCATTTGCATTTCTTTTTCGACCGGAGTTTCATCGAAAGGCCCGTAAGTTCCAAAGCCAGCGTTGTTTATTAAAACTTCAATTTGAAAATCTTCCCGCTGTTTTTCGCTTTCAAGAAGAACTTTTACTCTTTTTGCGCCCTCTGAACCTGAAATGTCGATGCTGAACGGAACTACTTTTGGGGCATTTTTAATTTTTTCTATTTGTTCACAAACGGATTCAAGTTTTTCTTTTCGGCGGGCTAAAATCCAGATTTCGTCTAATCCTAAATTCTGATAATCGCGTGCAATCTGAATGGCGAATTCTTTTCCCATTCCGGAACTTGCGCCAGTAATTAATGCTATTTTTTTCATATAGAATATTTTAGCAGAAAGAATTATGTGTTTCAATTGAAGAATTTTTATTGTTGAAACCAAAGAAATTTTTAGTTAAAATGATTTTATGAAAAATCTTTTTAAATTTACAGTTTTTCTTCTTCTGATTTTGTTTAATTTTTCCTGTAAAAATCATCCTCAAACTAAAAAAGAAAAATCTTTGCAGAATCAGTTGCTTTCAAATTTTGAAGGCCGAAAAGTTTTTTTTGAAAATGCTCAAAACGCAATTGACGAATATTTAAAAAATCTTTCGCTCGAAGAAAAAGTTTTTCAGCTTTTTGTAATAAATTTAGACGGAAACGAAAATTTTGTTCCGGTTGAATTTGAAGACGATGTGGATAAATCTTATTCGCATAAAAAGCCTTTGATTCCCGGCGGATATTTGTTTTTTTCTTATAATATCAGTAAAAATCCGCAGAAAATTATTGAATTTACTGATTCTATAAAAAATTTTGCAATTGAAAATAAAATTACGCCTCCGTATTTGTCGATTGACCAGGAAGGCGGTTCTGTAAATCGTCTTCGCGGAATTTCTGGGGCCCTTCCAAGCCAGGCGCGGATTACAGAAAAACTTTCCGTTGAAGAAGCCTACGAACTTTATTCCTATCAGGCAAAAGAATTAAAACTTTTGGGCTTTAATTTAAACTTTTCCCCGGTTACAGAAATTCTCAACCTAAAAAATCAGGATTTTCTAGGGGATCGAAGTTTTGGTTCAAAAACTCAAGTCGTTTCGTATGGGCGCTCGGCAATTAATGCGTTTCAGAATCAGGGAATTGCTTCTGTAATAAAACATTTTCCCGGAAATACAAATGTTGATCCTCATTCTGGGCTTCCGGAAATTGATTGGTCAAACGATGAATTAAAAGAAAATCTTTTTCCGTTTAAAGTTTTGTCTTCTGTTCCGCCTGCTGGAATTTTGATGAGCCACGCGCGAATTCCTTTGCTAGATGCTGAACCGGCCTGTCTTTCTGAAAAATGGATTTCTTCCAAGTTGATTTCAGATTTTAATTATAAGGGAATCGTTTTTTCGGATGATATTTATATGGCGGCGCTTTCAAAAAATGGTTATTCCCCAGAAAAAGCGTCAGTTATGGCGATTAATGCTGGCGTAAATTCAATAATGATTTCTGAAAAGCGATTTTCAAAGGCGGCAAAAGTTTTAATTTTACAAGCAGAAAAAGACGAAAATTTCAAAACTAAAATTGAAAATTCTGTAAGAAAATTAATTGATTTTAAAATAAAAGCTGGGATTTTAAAATTTAAAACAGAAAATGAAAAATTGGTTCTTGTCGCAGAAAAAAATAGTCAGTCTGTTCAAGACCGTGTTTCAGAATTTGAAAATGAAAAAGTAAAAAATGTTAATTTTTACTGGCAAAAATTTGACCCTCGTTGATAAAAAATGAAAAAAGAAAAATCTAAAAATTCAGAAAAAAATATTTTACACGCAAAAGAAGGATTCGAGCAGTATTATACAAATCTTTACGGTTCTCGCTGGCTTTCTTTAAAATCGTCTTTTTTGCAGGAACAAGTTTACGCCACCTTTAATAATTCAGATTGCGAAAATTATTTTTTAGACCCTGCAAGTGTTTTTGCCGCAAGTCTGCTCCCCGTGGAAAATGCAAAAAATATTCTTGATTTGTGTGCGGCTCCCGGTGGAAAAACGCTGATTATTTCTTCTAGAATGTCAGAAGATGCAGTTTTGGTTTCAAATGAAAGGTCCCCGGCGCGAAAAAATCGATTGTTTCAGGTTGTGCAAAATTGTCTTCCTGAATCTATAAAATCGAGAATTAAAATCGCCTGTTCCGATGGAAAAAAATGGTGCCTTAAACAAACTGAATGTTTTGACAGCATTTTGCTCGATGCCCCATGTTCTTCTGAGCGGCATGTTTACAATGATGAAAAATATTTGAATCAGTGGTCGCCGTCAAGAATAAAAAGTCTTGCAATGGAGCAATGGGCCTTGCTTTCAAGTGCGTACAGAATGCTCACTCCCGGCGGATTTTTGCTTTATTCGACTTGTGCCTTGAGCGTTGAAGAAAATGACAAAATCATTGAGCGTCTTTTAAAAAAGTTTTCAGATGCAACTTTGGTTTATTCTGATTTATCAAAAATGAATGATGTTCAGTCGTTTTGCAAAATGCCTTTTATTCCAATTCCAGAAAAAACTGATTTTGGATTTCATATTTTACCCGATGTAAATAATGGCGCTGGCCCGATTTGGTTTTCTTTGGTTAAAAAAAATTGTTAAAATTTAATTAGTGTTGTATAATTTAAAGATATGAATGAAAATGTAAAAAGCGAAGCGTTAAATAAATTAGAAAATTTTGAACAAAATATTAATGACATTCAAGATATTGATATTCTTCTTGAACGAATTCTTTCTGAAATCCGAAAAATCGTAAATGCTGATGCCGGCTCAATTTATGTTGTAAAAGAAAATAATCTTGTAATAAAATATGCCCAGAATGATACGCAGCAAAAGACTCTTCAGCCTGGTGAAAAACTCCCTTATAAATCTTTTTCTTTGCCGATTGACGAAAAATCGATTGCTGGTTATGTTGCTTTTACCGGAAAGCCGCTTGTAATTGACGATGCGTACAATATTCCAGAATCTTGTCCTTATAAATTCAACAAGCAGTCGGATATAAATACAAAATACAGAACAAAATCAATTTATACGATTCCGCTAAAATTTCCAAATGAAAAACTTCTTGGCGTTTTGCAGATTATAAATGCCCTCGACAAAGATGGAAATATCAGAACTTTTTCAGTTGAAGATGAAATTTATATAAATCATTTTGCAACAAATTGTGGTTACGCGCTAAAAC
>CAVHIX010000090.1:0-973 GCA_963636135.1 Anaerovoracaceae bacterium | reverse complement strand
CGCTAAAACAGACTTCGCAAACTGAACAGAATTTCAAAAAAATGCTCAAACTTTCTGAATTCCGCGACCCAAAAGAAACTTATCTTCATGTTGAACGAGTTTCGCTTTTTGCCGTAGAAATTTATGACCGCTGGGCGTTTGAAAATAATATTCCAAATCATATTCAAGATCATTTCCGTGATAATTTAAAAATTGCTGCAAAATTCCACGATATCGGAAAGGTCGGAATTTCGGATTTGATTTTAAAAAAGCCTTCAAAGTTTACGCCAGAAGAACGCGCGATTATGCAGGGCCACACAGTTTTGGGTGCAATCCTTTTTAATCCTGCGCAAACTGAACTTGACAAAATGACAAAAGAAATCGCTTTGTATCATCACGAATTTTTTGATGGTAGCGCGCAAGGTTATCCTGGAAAATTTAATCTTGAAACAATGGAATCTTATAGCAAAAAAACTGGCCAAAAAGCAAAATATTCAATCGGTGAACCAATAAAAGTTTTTGAGCATTTAAAAGGCGAACAAATTCCTCTTTCTGCAAGAATTGTTGCTGTCGCTGATGTTTTTGATGCCCTTTCGCACAAAAGATGTTACAAAGACGCCTGGAATATTGAAGATTGTTTTGCTGAAATTCAAAAAGCGTCTGGAACTCAGTTTGACCCGCAGATTGTCAGTGCATTTTTCAAAATAAAAGAAAGAATTCGTTCAATTTATCTTGCAAATCAAGACGAATAAAAGTTTACCAATATTTTTTTTATAATTTTTTCAAAACAGTTTACGAATTTTTTAAATTCTTTTTCTCCATACGATTTTGTCTTGCTCCCGGAAAATCCTAATTGTGCAAGATTAAAGTCGTAATTTCGGTCTTCAACTTTTTCCTTTATGTTTTCAGCAGAAAAAAAAGTGCCTCTGTCATTTATTGTAAAAATTTCTTTTTTTACAAGCCGTTCGGCCAAAAGAACATCGCGGGTAATTAC
>CAVHIX010000089.1:796-7879 GCA_963636135.1 Anaerovoracaceae bacterium | reverse complement strand
TTACATAACCGCCGCCAAGGCAAACCAAACAATTTTTTCCGTAAAGAGATTTTAAAAATTTTCCAGTAAAAATTGCCGCTTCAAAACACCCCGCAAACGGAACTGAAATTAAAAAAATCTTTTGTTCTTTTTGAGAATTTTCTAAATCTATAAAATTTTCTTTTAAAATTTCAAGGTAAAATTCATTTAAAATTGCTGAATTCAAATTTTTTTCAACATCAGAAAAAGTCGAATTACTAACACAAACTTTTTCCGCATAACGAATCAGCGAAAAATTCGAATCATACGCAATCGAAATATAATCTGTTAAATCGGCAAGGGCATAAGTCGCCAAAATCTGGGCATCATCAACCGTAACATCACGATTTAAACTTTGTAAAAAATTTTCAACTCGATTTCCACGAGGACTGTACGCCGACCGTACAAATTCATGAACAAATTCTCTTCCGCTAAAACTTTCTTTTTCAGTTTTTTTGCAAACAATCGCAACAATTTTATCAATCCAGTTAATCCAATTTTTACTTTCACAAAGAAATCGTTTTAATTCAAAACTAGAATTTTCATCCCCTTGATTTTCAAATTTTTCAGCAAGTTTTAAAGCATTTTTTTCAGATTGAGAAAAAATTTTTTCAAGTCCTTCACGACAAAACACACGATGAAACAAAGTATTACTAAAATCAAACCATTTTACAGAACAATCAGAAAAATTACTTTTAAAAAAACTTGAAAGATACGCTCCAGAAGGGTAGGGCGTATTCAATTGAACCATCGGCGGCTGAATAATTTTTACATCAAACATAAAATCATTTTACCATAAATTAACAAATATACTCCAACTATTTTTTTAATAACCACGCTAAATAATTGAAAAATACTATTTCTTCTACTATAATAGGAATGTTATAAATCAATTTGCTAAAATAATTGAAGAGGAATAAAATGCCAAAAATCGAAGTTAACGAAAACTTATTTTTTAATATTCTTGGAACAAAATACGATTACGATACTTTAGAAAAAAAACTTACCTATGCAAAAGCCGAACTCGATGAAAAACCAGACACTTCAAAACCAGAATCAGAACGAGTTATTAAAATTGAATTAAACGATACAAACCGCCCAGATTTATGGTCAACAAATGGCGTTGCCCGTCAGCTTAAAATTCACAACGGCGGAAAAACTGTAGATTATTCTAAATTTCTTTCAACAAAAGATAATATAAAAGATTACAAAAACAGAATCGTTGAAGTTGATCCAGAATTAAAAAATATTCGTCCATATATGATTGCATTTGTAATTTCCGGAAAACCAATTGACGATCCAATGTTAAAAGATATTATTCAGACTCAAGAAAAACTTGCCTGGAACTTTGGTCGAAAACGAAAATCCCTTTCAATGGGAATTTACAGAATTGAAGACATCAAATTTCCAGTAAAATATCACGCTGTAGATCCTGATAAAACAAGTTTTGTTCCGCTCGGATTTGAAAAACCAATGACATGCCGCCAAATTCTTTCTGATCATCCAAAAGGAAAAGATTTTGGTTGGATTTTAAAAGATTTCAAAAAATTCCCACTTCTTTCTGATGCAACTGGAAACATTCTTTCTATGGCTCCAATTACAAACAGTGCAGGGCTCGGAGCAGTTCAAGTTGGAGACAAAGGTCTTATGGTAGAAATTACTGGTGACAATATGGAAAATATTATGCTTGCCGCAAACATTGTTGCCTGCGATTTTGCCGATGTTGGATACGAAATTGAACCAATTCTTGTAAAACATCCATACGAAACTTGCTTCGGAAAAGATGTTGTATCTCCTTTCTATTTTCAGCCTACAACAAAAGCAAAACTTTCTCATATCAATAAACTTTTAGGAACAAATTTTGACGATGCAACAGTTATGGATGCGCTCACACGAATGGGAAGTTCTGTAAAATCTCAAAAAATCCAAGACGATTACGAATACACTTTAAGCCCGGCTCCATACCGAAATGACTTTTTACACGAAGTTGATATCATTGAAGATGTAATGATTGGAACAAAACTTGAAACTTATCAGCCAGAAACTCCAAGTGATTTTACAATCGGTCGACTTTTGCCAATCACATATTTAAGCCGAAAAACTAAAAATTTAATGGTTGGACTCGGCTATCAAGAAATGATTTTCAATTATGTTGGCTCAAAAAAAGATTTCATCGACAATATGCTCATCGATGCTTCAAAAGTAATTGAAATTGCAAATCCTATGAGCGAAAACTATCAATTCGTTCGTTCAGATATTCTTTCTTCACTTTTAAGAGCGGAATCAAAATCGGCAAATGCAATTTTTCCACACAAAATTTTTGAAATCGGTAAAATCGCTTATCTTTGCCCAGAAGAAAATACAGGAACACGAACTCGCCAGTGTTTAGGATTTTTAACAGCTGCTTCAAATGCAAACTACAATGATGCCGCCGCAGAAGTTTCTTCACTTTTATATTTCTTAGATCACGCTTATGAAGTAAAAGAAAGTTCAGATCCTCGATTTATTTTAGGACGCCAAGCTGCAATTTGCATTAAAGGCAAACAAATCGGTGTTTTCGGCGAAATTCATCCACAAGTTTTGGAAAATTGGTCAATCACAGTTCCATGTTTTGGTGGCGAACTCGATCTAGAAGAAGTGATGAACGCAAAACCTGATTCAGAAACTCAAAAAGTTCAAACAAAAACAGAACCTAAAAAAACTGAACAAAAACAAGAATCTGCAAAAAAATCTGAAGGTCCAAAACTCGCAGAAGATCAGTGTGCATATTTTAATGAACATATTGAATTGAAAGTTGCAGTTATTAAATCAGTTGAATGTAATCCTCAAGGTGACAAACTTTACATCGAAACAATGGATGACGGTTCAGGAACAGACAGAATTATTCAGTCTGGATTACGCCCTTATTTGTCAGAAAAAGACTTAATCGGTCAGCATGTAATTATCGCATCAAATCTTGCTCCTCGAAAAATGAAAGGCGTTGAAAGTCGCGGAATGTTACTCGCAGCAGATTACACAGAAAACGGAAAAGAAAAAGTTGAACTTTTAACCGCTCCTTGGGCTCCAGCTGGAACTCCAGTTGTTCTTGAAGGCGCAGATGAATCTTTCCAAAAACCTGCAAAAATTGATATTGAAAAATTCTGCAAAGTTGAAATGCGAATAAAAGATTTTACAGCTCAAATTGCCGGAAAAAAACTTACAGCAACTTCAAAACCAATTACAACAACAAAATCAAATGATTGCGAAATCTGCTAAACCAAATTATCAAAAAGAACTTGATAAAATAATTGAAAGCCTGGTATCTTCGGCCGCCAGGCCTTCTTTATTATTGCACGCATGTTGTGGGCCCTGTTCTTCCTATGTAATTGAATATCTTTCTTCATATTTTAATATTACAATTTTATATTACAATCCAAACATTTACCCAGAACAAGAATACAATCGTCGCTTAGAAGAATTAAAAAATTTTCTTCCAAGATTTCCAGTCGCTTTAAAAAATAATGTTAAACTTGTAATTTTGGATTATAATCCACAAGAATTTTATTCTGCAATTCAAATAAAAGATTTTCCAGAATTAGCCTACGAAAAAGAAAAAGGTGAACGATGCTACAAATGCTATAAATTTCGTCTTCAAAAAGCATTTGATTACGCACAAGAAAATAATTTTGAATATTTCTGTACAACATTAAGCATTTCCCCTTTTAAAGATTCTCAAAAAATAAATCAAATCGGCTCTCTTCTTTCAACAGAAAAAACAAAATGGCTTTTTTCAGATTTCAAAAAAAATTCTGGTTTTAAACGAAGCCTTGAACTTTCGCAGGAATACAATCTTTATCGCCAACAATATTGCGGTTGCATTTATTCTATGCAAAACAAATAAAAAACTTTATACTGATTTTATGCAGGAAATCTCTAGAAATCAAAAAGCCCAAAATATTCGAAGCGTTATTCGATATTTACAAAAATTTAAAAACACACTGATTGTAATTTACCTTGACGATGAAGTAATAAATTCCCCGCTTTTTTCAAGTCATATTCGCGATATTGCATTAATTCATCAGGCAGGTCTAAAAGTAATAATCGTTCCTGGAAGCAAAAAAAGAATTGACCAAGTTTTAACAGATTTCAACATTTCCTGGAAATATCAAAACAACATTCGAATAACAGACGAACAGGCAATGCCTTTAATAAAAATGGCAGCTTTTGACATTTCGAATATAATTATGACAAGTCTTGCAGAAAATCACATTACCGCCACAATCGGAAACTGGGTAAAAGCCAGAGCAATCGGTGTCGTAAACGGAACAGATTTTTCTACAGCCGGCGAAATTGAAAAATTAAATACAAATGCTATAAATTCCGTTTTAGAAAATCAATTTATTCCTATTTTTCCTTGCATTGGATGGAGCAGCACAGGAAAGCCGTACAATATTTCTTCGATTTCTTTAGCGGAACAAATTGCAATCTCTTTAAAAGCTGAAAAACTTTTTTTCGTAATGATGAATGCTCAAATCAATTCTTCAAACTTTAAAATTCCAAAAAATATAGGACTTTCCGATGAATTAGAAATTCCAGCAATGAATCTTGAAGAATTAAATCTCTTTTTTAACGAAAATGCAGATTCAAAAAATGAAAAACTTCTTTCTCTTTTAAAATTTGCTTCAAATGCTTGCAAAAATGGAGTAACCCGTTCGCATATTATAAACGGTTCTTTAGACGGTGCAATTCCTTGTGAAATTTTTAGCGATCTTGGTTCCGGCACAATGATTTATTCAAACAATTATGGAAAAATCCGCCAAATGACTCAACAGGATATTCCAGCGGTTCTTTCGTTAATGCAGCCGTTCGTTGAAAAACAAATTCTTCTTCCTCGAACTTACGAAAATCTTTTAGAAAATGTTTCAGATTATATTGTCTACGAAATTGACGGCGGAATTCGTGCATGTGCTGCGCTTCATAATTACAATAATAAGCAGGCAGAAATTTTGGGCGTTGCGGTCGATATTTCTTTCAGCAATTTAGGAATCGGTCCAAATTTGATTAAATTTCTTATTCAAAAAACAAAATCTCTTAAAATTTCAACAATTTTTATTTTAACTACAAAAACTTCCGATTGGTTTGAATCTCTTGGTTTTAAGCCCGATTCTTTAGATTCCATTCCGCAAGAAAGAAAAGCCCTCTGGACTCCGGAACGAAATTCAAAAGTTTTTAGACTTAATTTAAAATAAAAAAGGGGCAAGCCTTCCCCTCGCTTCAAAACGAGTTTTTCCGCTACCCCTTCGCCTAGGGGAAAATCCCCTAAAACCCCAAATCTTAAAAATTAAAATTTGTTCAAAGTTACATCAAATGCAATATATGCAGATGCTGGAATTACCCCTGGATATCCGCGTTCCCCGTATGCCAAATCTGGAGGCAAAACCATAGTTCGTGTTTCACCTTTTTTCATACCTTGAACCATAATATCAAAACCAGGAATCATTTGACCTGCGCCAGTTGTAAAGTCCAAATCGCCTCTACCAGCTGAAGAATCAAAAACTTTTCCATCAATTAAATATCCCTTGTAGGCAACATAAACATGTTTTCCGATTCCGCAAACTTCACCAGAACCTTCTTTTGTAATTTTATAAAAAATTCCATTTGTATCTTTTTTACAACCTGGAAATTTCTTTTCAATTTCTTCAATTTGAGCTTTATATTTTGCTTCTTTTGCTTTTAAAGCTTTTTCTGTTGCAGTTTTATTAAAATTATCCCAATCAGCTTGAGTAGCTGTAAAACTTTCAGCATCTTTTCCGTTTCGAACAATTGTAATTGAATTAATTTTATCGTTCTGCTGAATTTTATTTACAACATTCTGATCATCATTTGTTACAACATGACCAAAAATTGTATGTTTTCCATCTAACCAAGGAGTTTCAACATGTGTAATAAAAAACTGAGAACCATTTGTATTAGCACCAGCATTTGCCATTGCTAAATATCCAGGTTTATCAAAAATGTAAGGCACTTCTTCATCTGCAAATTTATATCCAGGACCGCCAGTTCCGTTACCTTTTGGATCTCCACCCTGAATCATAAAATTTGCAATTACACGATGAAATTTTAATCCATCATAAAAAGGTTTGCCATTTGTAGCGTTTAATTTTCCTTCTGCAAGGCCTACAAAGTTACAAACTGTAAGAGGCGCATCTTTATAATACAATTCAATGGCAATTTCACCTTTTGAAGTATCAAGAATTGCAAATAATCCGTCTTTTCCTTTAATTGATTCCATAGCTTTTCCTTTTGAATTACAAACACCATTGAACACTAAAAAAAGTGTAAAAAGTGCTGTAAAAAATATTTTTTTTGTTTTCATATTAATTCCTTACTTAAACTGAATTACAAACCATTTATAAATTGCTTCCATTCTGTCTGCCATAGATTCAGAAATCTTTTTTCGAACATTAAAAAGAGCAACTTTTTCGCAAGCAACATCACAGTGCATATAAAGTAAAATAGAATCTCCACAATCAACTGCAATTATATTAATTCTCAAAGAATCATTTTTTACCGCATTTATGCCCAACAATCCCATTGGACTTTTATTCAAAAATGTACAGTAAAGAATTCCTTTTTCTTTGTAATAATTCAATTTATAACGAATATCGCCATAAGTATGATCTAATTGCAAACAGTAAGTTTCAAGTCCATTTATATCACCTTCTAAAACATCCGGAATTGGCTGATTCGAAGTAGGATCTGAAATATTATAAACTTTTTTATAGAGAACATCTTTTCCTTCAGGTCGCTTTGCAGAAAAATGATATCTCATACCTTCCATTTTGCTGATTGCCCTAAAAACATATTCAATGTCTTCCATTTTTAATTCTGATTTTTGAGAATCTTTCAAAAGCATTTCTTTTGGCAAATAATACAAATATTCTGTCACATAAGAAATTGGGCCTTTTGTAATTCGATTTTCATTAATTTTAGAATCAAAATCTGTACTCGGAAGATATTTCAATTCAAGTTCTTCTTCTGGATGAACATAATTTATCATTCCATCTTTTTTCAAGATTTCAAGAT
>CAVHIX010000089.1:0-786 GCA_963636135.1 Anaerovoracaceae bacterium | reverse complement strand
AAATGAGAATGTGCAGTAAATAATAAAGTTTGCAACGCAAACTTCTAAAGATAAAAACTGACGATATTTTAGGCAGTTTTTATCTTTACTCCTACAAATATTTTCTTTAACAAAACAAACTATATTTTTTAAAGTAACAAAAATAATTAACACTCCACAAAGAAGTAAGCCTAAAAAATGCTATTCACATTTTTTTTAAAGGCTTGCTATAGAACAGGAGCAATTAATTGCTCCACACACCTTTGTATATTACTCGGACTTGTTTGTATAATCCTTCACCTTCGGATTTTGTTTCAATGTCTGGAATATCGTTTAATGTTGTGTGAATTAATCTTCGTTCAAAAGGATTCATTGGTTCGAGCAAAATTGATTTATGCGACTGATGAACTTTATCTGCAGTAGTGTAGGCTAAGCGAACAATTGATTCTTCACGACGAATTCTATAATTTTCAATATCAAGAATTACGCGAACATCTTCACTTCCTAAACGACTTGCATAAATATTTGCCAAAACCTGAATTGCATCAAGATTTTTTCCTTTTCGACCAATTAAAATTGAAGAATCTGGTGAATCAAGTTTAATTCCAATTTTTCTTTCTTCTCGGAATGCAACACTCACTTTTACTTCATATCCCATTTTTTCAATAAGGGTCTGAATAAATTCCAACAGTTTTTTTTCAAAATCTGAATTTGCCAAAGCATTTGTATTTTCAGCACTAGATTTTTTTGTAGCAGAAGCAAAATCATCGTAATCTTTTGGCTGAACATCATCTACAGTATGAACAC
>CAVHIX010000088.1:7452-7910 GCA_963636135.1 Anaerovoracaceae bacterium | reverse complement strand
TAAATATATAATGAATTACTTTGAAAAAAATAAAAAAAATTCTTTCGCTGATTATTGCAATTTTCTCATTTTCTTCCATATATTCGCTCGAATTTTCAGATTTTTTTAAAACTTGCACAATTGAACAAATCAAAACTGAAATTAAACAAAATCCGGATTTTATAAATTTAAGAACAAACAAAAATTCTGATACTATTTTAATGGAAGCGCTAAAAGCTAACTGTTCATACGAAATAATTAAATTTCTTGTAGACAGCGGATGTTCAATTTCAACAAAAAATATTTTTGACCAGGATGCCGTAACTTATTCCATAAAATATTCAACCGACGAAAAAACAATAACTTTCATTTTGAAAAAATACGGAAATCCACAGGAAATTCAAAATAAAATTTTTCATTTTGACCAAACGGAAACTTTTTTATTCGAATTTGCAGAAAAAAATCCTGCCGCGATGAAG
>CAVHIX010000088.1:4958-7442 GCA_963636135.1 Anaerovoracaceae bacterium | reverse complement strand
CCCAAAAAACTGAAGAAAAAGAAGAACTTCAAAAAGAAGATTTAAAATCAGTACAAAAAGAAGAAATAAAGCCTGAAAAAAAACCTGAAGAAAAAAAGGAAGAGCCTTTAGTTCAGCAAAAACATCTTTCTCTTCCACCGATAAAAAAATATGAACCTGTTTTTCTCTACGATTTTATTCAGGAGCCGGCAAAAAATGCGCCTTCAAATGAGGAAGAAGAATTTGCGACAATCAGCAATCCTAACCAAAAAGATAAAAACGGTTGCACACAATTAATGAACGCGGCAAAAACCGGTTCTCTGTGGCTTGTAAAATCACTCATAAAATCTGGGGCAAATGTAAATCTTTACGACAACGAAGGCTACAGTGCTTTAATGTACGCTTTAAGATACCAGAACAGCACAGAAGTTGTAGATTATTTAATTCAAAACGGGGCAAAATTAAACGACAAAAACGATTTTGGAACTTCAACTTTGGCATTAACTTCAATGTGGTCAGAAAATCCTGAAATTTTGGAAAAAGTTTTAAAATCTTATTCCCCGGGCGACAAAGAAATTTTTAAATGTTTTATTCTTACAATTATTTCTGAAAATACAAGTTTAATTTCACAAAGTCAAAAAATTAACATTTTTATAAAAAATAATATTCAGGTTAACAGATTTTACGAAGGAAAAACGCCATTAATGTACGCTACCCTTCACTCAAAATCTACAGAAATTTTAAAAATTCTAATTCAAAATGGCGCCCTTACGACTGTAAAAACGGTTGACGGAAAAACGGCATTCGATTTTGCAAAAGAAAATAAAAATTTAGAACACGACGAAATCTTCTGGTCGCTGAATAAAGGCAGATAAAATGAGAATTACAGGCGGAACTTTAAAAGGAAGAATTATAAAATGCCCAGATGGAATCATAAGACCGGCGATGGACAGAATGCGTGAATCAGTTTTTGCAATCATTGGCGATTTAAGTGGCAAAAGTTGGCTAGATTTGTTCAGCGGTTCAGGGACAATCGCAATCGAAGCGGTAAGTCGTGGCTCAAAAGATGTTGAATTATGCGAAAAAGATAGAATAAAAATCAACACAGTTTTGGAAAATGTTTCAATCACAGAAAAAGAATGTGGTACAAAAATTAAATGCCATTTTATGCCAGTTGAATATTTTATAAAAAGATGTAAACGGGATTTTGATTTCATATTTTTTGACCCACCTTTTCCGTACAAATTTCATGAGCAGCTGATTTTAGAAGCCGACAAAAAAAAGATTTTAAAATCTTCTGGGACAATTTTAGTTCATCGCCCGGAAGAACATTTTATGCCTGACACAATCGGCTCTTTAGTTCGCACAGACCAGCGGGTTTACGGCCGTTCAATTGTAGATTTTTACACTTACCCAAAAGAATAAAATTATAATTTTCATAATTTGACATTTGAACATTCTAAGTATATTATCAATTAATAGGAAAATAATTTTATGATTTCTTCAAGTCGTGAACAATTTTTAACTCAGGTTTCTCAAAAACAAGATTCAGAAGGCTTTATCAAAGTAACTGATTCGCCGGTAAAATCGCTTACGTCTGAACAAAAAGTAATTTTAAACCGAAAAGCAAATATTCTTTTCAATGAAGGAAATATAGAAGGGGCAAAACGAATTTTTATCACAACAGGATATTCTGACGGTCTAATTCGCGTTGGTGACATTTACAATCAAAAAAATGAACCAATTAAAGCGCTAAAACTGTATTATCTTGCTCACAATAAACAAAAATGCGAAGTCCTTTATGAAAAAATTGCAGCGGTCATTTCTAATCTGATTAAAATTTAAAAAATGGAGTTATCAATGAACGACGAACTTGATTCTGAGCCAATTTTACAAGATCAATTTTTTCCAGGGGAATCTTTATTCAATAATCCGGAAGAAACAAAAGGAATCAGCGAACAGATTTCAAATCTTTCAAAAAAAGGTTATCAATTTTTAAAAGAAAATAATATTCCATCTGCGATAAAATCTTTTTCAGAAATCTTAGATTTAGAAGAAAATAATAATTACGCGCTTGTTGGTCTTGGCGATTCTGAACGAAAACAAAATCATTTTGCAGAAGCAATAAAATATTACACAGAATGTTTAGATTTTCATCCAGAAAACTGTTATGCCCTTTTCGGACTTGCAGATTGTTATAAATCGCTTAATCAGTACAACAAGGCAATTAAAATTTGGGAACAATATTTAATCCACGATGACAAAAATATTACGGTTTTAACAAGAATTGCCGACGCTTATCGAAAAACTCACGATTTTAAACACTCAAAGGAACTTTACAATCGCGTTCTTGAAATTGAAAATAATAATCCGTACGCTTTAATCGGACTTGGCCACCTTCATTATGATTTTAAAGATTACAAAAATGCCCTCAACTATTGGACAAAAATGTATAAAATCAATCAGGAACACATCGATATTAGGATTTTAACTTCAATCGGAAAC
>CAVHIX010000088.1:0-4948 GCA_963636135.1 Anaerovoracaceae bacterium | reverse complement strand
AAACTGCTACAGAAAATTAAAATCTTTTGAAGACGGAATTTTTTATTTTCAGAAAGCCCTCGAAATGGAAGAACAGAATTTTTATGCACTTTTCGGAATGGCAGATTGTTACCGCGGCTTAAATCAGCAATCAAATTCAATCACATATTGGAATAAAATTCTTCAAATCGACCCGAACAATAAAGTAATTTTAACAAGAATCGGGGATGCTTACAGAAATCTGCACGAATACGCTCAGGCGGCAAAATATTATAATCAGGCACTGAACATTGATTTTGACATTTACGCTGCAATCGGGCTCGCTTTAATCTGCAAGGCACAAGAAAAATACGACGAAGCCTGCGAACGGTTAGAAAATTTAATCAAAGACGATCCTAAAAATTACAGACTTTATGTTGATTTGGCAGATTGTTACATTAAAGCAAACAAAAAAAATGCCGCAATCGAAGTTTTGGAACGATTCCAATCAAAAGGCGTAAAAAGCACTGCCGTCAGCGAACTTTTAGAAGCGTTAAAAAAATAATATGCCAAAAATCGTTTTATCCGGACTTTTACCTGAAGAAATTTTTACTCAATTATCATTGCCACAGAAATTTAGAGCCGAACAGATTTTTAAATGGATTAGTAAGGGCGTAAAATCTTTTTCCGAAATGACAAATATTTCAAAAGATTTGCAGGAAAACCTTTCACAAGTCGCACTTATTCGTTCTTCTAAAATTGGAACAGTTTTAAAAGATCCTGATGGAACAATAAAACTTCAGATTATTTTGCAAGATGAATACGCGGTTGAAACAGTTTTACTAACCGACAAAGAAGGCCGAAAAACTGCTTGCGTAAGTTGCCAGGTCGGTTGCGCAATGAAATGTGCCTTTTGCCAGACTGGAACGCTAGGTCTTGCAAGAAATCTTACCGCTGGCGAAATCGTAGAACAGTTTTTATATCTAGAAGAAGTTTCCGGTCCCCTTGACAACATTGTTTTTATGGGAATGGGAGAGCCTATGCAGAATTTAAGTGGAATTCGTAAAGCCCTTGAAATTCTCTGCTCGCCAAAAGGAAGAAATCTTTCTAAAAAACGAATCACGCTTTCAACTTCCGGAATTATAAAAGGAATTTACGATTTAGCAGATAATGGTCCAAACATTCGCCTTGCAGTTTCTCTTACAACTGCCACAGAAGATTTACGAAAACAATTAATGCCAGTTACAAACGGAAATCCGCTTTCAGAATTGAAAAAAGCAATAAAATACTACGCTGAAAAATCTGGAAAACGCGTAACGCTAGAAGCCGCCCTACTTTCTCAAAAAAATACAGACAAAGAAAGTGCAAAAAAAATGATTGATTTTGCAAACGGCCTTGATGTAAACATAAATTTAATTCCCTGGAACCCGATTTCAACTCTTCCATTTACAGAACCTAGCCAAACGGAATGTAACTTTTTTATTTCAGAATTAAAAAAAGCCGGATTAAATGTAACTTTAAGAACTAAACGCGGTCGAAAAATCGGTGGGGCATGCGGCCAACTCGGTAAATCGATTAAAAACAAAAATCAAAATCAATAATTTATTTTTATATTTTTTTCCTTGAATTATGAAACAATTTGACTTATAATTATAGTAGTACAAAAAAGGTTTAAAATAACATTTTAGGTGGATTTTATGCAAAAAAAGATTTATGTAGCTGGTATGTTCGACAGTGATTCAGCTAGTAAAGTTGACGCAGCTGTAAAGGCTGTTGCTGGCGTTACAAATGTTGTTGCAAACCCAGATAAATCACAAGTTTTAGTAGATTTTGACGAAGGAACAGCAGGTATTGAAGATGCAATTAACAGTGCAATCTCTAGTGCCGGTGTAGATGTTCTTGGCTAAATCTATGAAACTTACGATTCTAGATGGTCACGCAGTAAATCCTGGTGATTTAAGTTGGGATATATTTAAAAAATATGCAGAAGTTACCGTTTACGATCAAACTCCACAAAATGAAGTTATAAATCGTATCGGTAACTCCGACGCCATTCTCCTGAATAAAATCAATATTGATTCTTCTGTTTTAAAAAATTGTAAAAAATTAAAATATATCGGGGTTCTTGCAACTGGTTACAATGTAATCGATATTGAAGCCGTAAAAAAAGCAAAAATCTGTGTTACGAATATTCCATCTTATAGTACAGATGCGGTAAGTCAGCATGTTTTTGCACTTATTTTGCACTATACAAATCATGTTGCCCTTCACAATCAGTCGGTACAGAATAAAGATTGGTGCAACACGAACAATTTTTGCTATTGGAATGAACCGCTTACTCTTTTAAATCAAAAAACAATTGGAATTTTAGGCTACGGAAACATTGGTAAAAATGTTGAAAAAATCGCCAAAAGTTTCGGAATGAAAGTTTTAATCTGTCCGCACAAATTTAATTCCACAATAGAAAATTGCGTTACTCAAGATGAACTTTTTCAAAAATCAGATTTTATAACACTGCACACGCCGCTAACAAACGAAACTAAAGAAATTATAAATTCGTCTACAATCAGCAAAATGAAAGATGGGGTTTGCATTATAAATACTGCCCGCGGAGGATTAATAAACGAAAACGATGTGGCATCCGCTGTAAAATCAAAAAAAATTGCATATTACGCTTCCGATGTTGTTCTGCACGAGCCGATGCAAAAAGATTGCCCTTTATTAAATGTAAAAAATATCGTTTTAACGCCACATATTGCATGGGCCCCAATCGAAACACGAAAAAAACTTCTTCAAATTGCAGAAAACAATTTAAAAAGCTTTATAGAAGGAAATCCTGTAAATATGATTTATTAAAAATATAATTGAATATCAAATGCGATTTTAATATAATAAAAAAAATTATTTAAATTCAATTTTTGTAAATTTTAGGAGACAAAAATGGGAAAGACAATTGCTCAAAAAATCTTTGAAAAACATTTGGTTGATACACCATTCCCGAATGCTTATGTTTTAAAATTAGACAGAGTTTTCTGCCATGAAATCACAACTCCTATTGCTATTAACGATCTTGTTGAACGCGGTAAAGACAAAGTTTTTGATTGCACAAAAATAAAAGCTGTAATCGATCATGTAACACCAGCAAAAGACAGCAAAACAGCAGAACAAGGAAAAATTCTTCGTGATTGGGCAAACCGTCAGGGAATTAAAGATTTTTTTGACATTGGAAGCAACGGCGTTTGCCATGCAATTTTCCCAGAAAAAGGATTTGTTCGTCCTGGATTTACAGTAATCATGGGAGACAGCCACACTTGTACTCACGGTGCCTTTGGTGCATTCGCTGCAGGAGTCGGAACAACTGATCTTGAAGTTGGAATTTTAAAAGGCGTTTGTTCATTCCGTGAACCAAAATCAATTAAATTCGTTTTAAACGGAACTTTAAAATCTGGAGTTTACGCAAAAGATGTAATTCTTTATTTAATCAGCAAAATTGGTGTAAACGGCGCTACAAACTGCGTAATCGAATTTACAGGTCCAATCGTTGATTCTTTTGGTATGGAAGAACGAATGACTCTCTGCAATATGGCAATTGAAGCCGGCGGAACAAGCGGAATCTGTTATCCGGATGAAAAAACTGTAGATTATTTGTGGGAATTTATCAAAGACGAATACAAAACAAAAGAAGCTGCTATCGAAGACTACAAACAGTGGCGATCTGATGATGATGCAAAATTCGAAAAAGTTTATACATATGACCTTTCTGATTTGGAACCAGTTTGCACAGTCGGATACAAACCAGATCAGGTAAAAAAAGTTTCTGAAATGGCCGGAACTAAAGTAAATCAGGTTTACATCGGTTCTTGTACAAACGGAAGAATCAGCGACTTACGAATCGCAGCTGAAATTTTAAAAGGCAAAAAAATTGCAGAAAATGTTCGTGGAATTGTGAGCCCTGCAACTCCTTCAATTTATAAACAGGCATTAAAAGAAGGCCTTATCGAAATCTTCATGGATGCAGGTTTCTGTGTTACAAATCCTACTTGTGGTGCATGTTTAGGAATGAGCAACGGAGTTTTAGCAAATGGCGAAGTTTGTGCTTCTACAACAAACAGAAACTTCAACGGTCGTATGGGAAAAGGCGGAATGGTTCACCTTATGAGCCCAGCAACTGCTGCAGCAACTGCAATCAGCGGAACAATTACGAATTCACCATTATATAAATAAACTGGAGGAAAAAATGAAACAATTTGGCGGAAACGTACTTTTTTTAGACAGATCAGATATTAACACAGATGAAATTATTCCTGCAAAATATCTTACTGAAATTTCAAAACAGGCTTTAAAGCCATATCTTTTGGAAGATTTAAAACTTGATGGTTTTAACCCAAAAACTGATGTTGCCGGTAAAAAAGTAATCATCACTCGCGAAAACTTTGGTTGTGGTTCTTCACGAGAACATGCGCCTTGGGCACTCGAAGTAAACGGAATTTATGTTGTTGTAGCTCCAAACTTTGCCCGAATTTTCAGACAAAATATGTTCAACTGCGGAATGATGGCAATCGAAATAGACAAAAAGTCAATCGACGATATGTTCAAAACTTTCGCAGATAAAGATACAGAATGTAAAGTTGTTTTCAACGAAGATGGAACTGCAAAAGTAAAATTGATTGCAGGAAGTCTTTCAAAAAGTTACCAATTCAAACTTGACGATTTTGAAAAGGCTCTTGTTGAAAAAGACGGTTGGATCGGTTTTGCAGATAGCAAATACTAATCTTTAAAAATGGTTGCTGGCAAAACGCTGGCAACTATTTTATTTTCTCACCTTATGAAAAAAATTTTTGCTCTTCTTATTTTTTCTATTCTTTTTTTTAACTGCAAATTTTCGTCGTATAAACACAAAACAAAAATCACTTGCACAAATAAAATTCTTTTTTCACTTTCAAAGGATTTATGCAAAAATATCAAAAATGTTAAACTAAATTTTTTAAAT
>CAVHIX010000087.1:0-7945 GCA_963636135.1 Anaerovoracaceae bacterium | reverse complement strand
ATAATAGAAATTTAATTTTAAGGAAGAAAAATGAAACTAAAAAAATTCGTAAAAATTTTATCTTTATTTTTGATTTTTAGTTCGACTTTGGTTTTTGCAAAATCAAAAAAAGTTCAGGAAAAAGTTGATATTGATAAAGAATTTTATTATGACGGCGAAGATTTAGGCCTTACTTTAACGGAAAATGGTGCAATTTTCAAATGTTGGGCACCTTTGGCAAAATCGGCAAAAGTTCTTCTTTATAAAAATGCTTATGCTTTGAATAGTCCTGCAAAATCGATTTTTATGAAAAAAGATTCTGAACATCCTGGGGTTTGGGTTTTACAGGCAAAGGTGAGCGATTTTCGATATTACCAATACGAATTTTTAAATCCTGGAAAAAAATCAAAAGTTTGCGATATTTGGGCAAAATCTGCGAGTACGGACTCTGTTGCAAGTCAGATTGCCGACATTAATTCAGATGAAAGGGCCATTCCGGAAAATCTGCAATTTGACACTTTATGGGGAACAAAAGAATCTTATTACAATCCTTTTGGCTCAACCGGAAGAGAAAGCAAGTCTTACACTGAAGCGGTAATTTATGAAATGCACATTCGCGACTGGTCGAGGGTTGAAGTTTCTGATTCGCTTGGAAAATTTACAGAAATTGCTGATGGACAAACGATAATTTCTCATTTAAAAGATTTGGGCGTAACTCATGTTCAGATTTTGCCTTCGTTTGAATATGCGGAAAAAGTTTCAAATCAGATGTATAACTGGGGCTACAATCCGTACAATTATAATGTTCCGGAAGGGCGCTATGTTACAGCTGGCTACATCGACGGAACTCAGGCAGTTCGGGAAATGCGATATATGATTGGAAAACTCCACGAAAATGGAATCGCCGTAATTATGGATGTAGTTTACAATCACACAAGCGGAACTGGAAACGATTCAATTTACGATAAAACGGTTCCTGGCTATTTTTACAGATTTAACGATGACGGTTCGTATTCAAATGGTTCAGGCTGCGGAAACGAAATTGCAACAAATAATAAAATGGTTCGAAAATTCGTGGTTGATTCTGTAAAACACTGGATGCTCGATTATCATGTAAACGGTTTTCGCTTTGATTTGATGGGCCTTCACGAACGGGATACAATGCAGGCGATTTACGATGAATGTTCCAAAATTGACCCAAATGTTATGATTTACGGAGAGCCTTGGACTGGTGGAAAATCAAAAGTTCGTTTTGGCGTTTCAAAATCTACAATTGATTTGGTTATAGAAGATTTAAATGTGAATGGCGTTGCTTGTTTCAATGATGATTTTCGAGATGCTCTAAAAGGTGGAGTTTTTAACGCTCTAGAATCAGGATTTTTGCAGGGTGATTCCGGAAGAGTTGATAAAATTATCAGTGGGCTTCAAGGTTCGGTTCGCGGAAGAGGCGGTTTTACTCGAAAAATCGGTCGAAGCATAAATTATATTGAATGTCACGACAATCTTACGCTGTTTGATAAACTTGCAATCACTGAAATTAACAAAAATTACAATGGAAACTTTTTGGATGTTTTAGCTGAAGACCAGATTAATCACATTAAACAGGAAGAAAAAATGGCTGCGGCTTTCATTTTCTTGGCGCAAGGAACTCCATTTATTAATGGCGGCCAGGAATTTATGCGAACAAAACTCGGAAACGCAAACAGTTATATGGCTCCCGATGTTGTAAATCAGATTGATATTACTTTCAAAGATACTTACAGCGATGTTTACAATACTTATAAGGCCCTAATCGCATTCCGAAAGGACAATTTTTTTAGTTTTGGCGCAAATGGAACTGCAAAAGCTGAAATAATCGATCAAAATGTAATAAAATATACTGCTGGAAAATATGTGGTTTATTTCAATTCAAATAAATCAAGTGAATCAATCCAAGAAACAGGAAGAATCGTAACTATAAATGAAGAAAACGGCACTTATTCCATTGCCCGAAGAAAATCAACAATTACGACAGTTCCTGCCCAAAGTTTTGTAATTATTCAGCAGTTGTAAGATTTATGTTTTTGCAATCTTCTGTAATATCGCAGGATTTTGCAAATCTTAAATAGTACAAAATGCATTTTATTTTCTGCTCCGGAACATTGAAAATCGTGCTTACCGCGTTTTTGTAGCAGGCAAGTTGTTCAAAATAAAGTTCCGGTTTAACAGACTGATTTGTTTTGTAATCTACGATTGTAAAAGTGCCGTCTTGATTTTCAAAAATTAAATCGATTACGCCTTTTACAATTTTAGAGCCGAGTTTCTGCCTAAACGCGAATTCTGAATATTTATTTTTGGCATTTTTAGCTTCTTTTCCCAATTCTGATTCAGAAAAAGATTTTTTCATTTGTGCACAAGCATTTTTCACGGTTTCAATTTTTTTCGTTTTGTTTTCAAGGCCTATAAATTCTTTTAGCGAATAATAATCTTCAGGTTTTCCACCAAGAATAAAACTTTGCATATACGCGTGGGCAATCGTACCAAAATTTGCAAAACTGAATGCCGGTTCAATTTCTTCGTCTTGATTTTTGTCAGCATTTTTCGGAATCGATTCTTCAATAATCTGATTAATTTCTGAAAAAGGCACATCTTTTAAAATCGGAAAATGCCCATTCGTTAAAATTTCATCGTCTTTTTTGTGAAGGCTCGTTGCAGTCGTGTACGGCGAAGGCACATTTTCAGTCTGGTAAATTTTTGCGTTTTCGTAAAAACCGTTTTCTTCAATCGTCTGGAATAATTCTTTTTTTGCGGCAAGATTATTTTTTCGCTTTGTAGAAGAAATTGAAAAATCGCGTTTCTTAGTTTCTATCATCTGATAATCAAACGGAATTAAAATATTCGGGTTTTCTTCTTTTAAATTTTTATAATATTCAAAAACCGGCTGCAAGATTTTAAAATAAGTTTTTGGAACTGAATCTTCTTTTTTATTTTCTTTTGGCGGCTTATATTTGCAATTCGTGATAAAAAGTTCGTTTTTTGCACGCGTCAAGGCAACATAAACTAATCGTTTTAATTCCGCAAGATTTTTCTGATTGTTCAAATCTTCCGAAAGGGAATAAAAATAATTTGTCGTGGCATTTTTTTCATCTGGCGAATTTTTTGTCGAAAGAGAAAGCCCAAAATCCTTATCGTAATAAACAAGTTCCCGATCATTTTGAGAGCCTTTTTCCGTGTCGGCAACAAAAACTACTTTAAACTCAAGGCCCTTACTTTTGTGAACGGTCATAATTTGAACGCCCTTTGATTCTTCCGAAGTCACATCCAAATCCTTGATTCGATTTGATTCATTGCGATATTTAAAAATTTCGTCGATAAAACTTGCAAGGCTCTGCTGTTTTTGTTCGGCCTTTAGTGCAAGTGAAAAAATTAAATCGTAGTGAACATTGTACATCGAAACGCTTTCATTCCAGATTGTTTCAAAATAGTAGCCGGTTTCGTACCAAAGTTTAGACACGATTTTAGAAAGCGCTTCACCTTTGCAAAATTCTTTCATTTGTGAAAAAAACGATTTTGCTTTTTTAAAACGATTTACGCTTTCCCCAGAAAGAAAATTTCCTTCAGCTGCAAATGGAATAGGGGATTCGAGTAAAATTTTATTCGCTTCGTCCACAGAAAGATTTACAAAAGGAGAAGTCAAAACCTGCGCATACGAAAGATTGTCGTTTTCGTAAACACAGATTCTCAAAAATGCAAAAATGTCATTTATAACGCCGTCAGAAAAAAGCCCGGTCACCGCAGAAGAAACATACGGGATTCCGTGTTTTAAAAGGGCCTTTTCAAAATAAAACTGATTTGTTGTCGAGCGCAAAAGAATTGCAATATCGTTCGGAGTAATTTCCTTTTCTTCATCGTGCAAAAGTTCTTCGATTTTTTCGGCAATCCATTCGGCTTCAGTTTCGTTTTCGTTTAAATATTTTGAATCATTTTTTACATCTTCTGACTGTTCGTAGAGTGCAAAATGCGTGTGTGGCGTAAAAATGCTAGAAACATTCTCGAGGGGTATACTTTTTTGTACAGCTTCCGGAAAAGTTACTTCACTGTAAACCGCTTCAAAATCTGGAATGTCAGAATCTTTTTGCGTATAAAAAATTGAAGGCACATTCGTATCATTTTGTTCATCATTTGCAAGCGGATAAGAAAGGCCCCCAAAAAAAGTGTTGAACATCGAAATCAGCGCGGGGTGAGAACGGTAATTCGTTTGCATACTCAAATTGCCTTCCGAAAATTCTGCGGAAAGATTTCTAAAAACTGAAACATCGGCACCACGGAATTTGTAAATACTCTGTTTTTCATCCCCAACAAAAAATAATTTTTCAGTGCAAAGTTCGCTCGTTTGCGGAATAGATTTTTCCATTCGGGTAGGGTTTTCAGCAAGCAAATACAATAAATTTTTCTGATTTAAATTGTTATCCTGAAATTCGTCAATCATTATGAATTTATATTTTTCTTTTTCAAGTTTACGGATTTCCGGAAAATCAATGAGCGTTTTTAAAGCAATATCCGCAATATCAGAAAAAGTTAAAATCCCGGAAGTATGTTTAAAATCGTTTATTTCATTTTGAAACTCTTCTGCAATCGAAAAATACGATTTTATTGCGTCGAAATATTTAATATACTGCTCAATCTGAATGAATTTTTCGTAAAGTTCGCGGGCTTCCACAACTTTTTCTCTGTAAACTTCAAGGCCTTTTGTATTTCCGGGGAGTGTCAGACTTTTTATCGCATTTACAAACGCTGTGTAAGACGAAATTTCTTCTAAATCTTGATTTTCAATTTTTTCTTTTGTAAGCGCACAAGGAATTTTTTCTTTAATTTTTGAAAGTGCAGTTTTTATTTTAAAAAAAGTGGTCCCAGAAGTTTTTTTAGGGTTTTCATCTTCATAAACTCGGATTTCATTTTGAATTTCTATAAAAATTTCTGAAATTCGCTCAGTATTTTCATCCCAAAAGTTTATAAGTTCATTTATTTGAGCTTCTTTCATTTTTTGAAAATTCAATTTTGAAAGAACTGTGGAATTTCCCAAAACTGGATTTAAAAATAATTCTTCAGCAAGTTTTTCGTAATCTGATTTTGAAGTTGTTTGCATTACAGCGCTGTTCCGATTTTCCAAAATGAGCGAAAGTGCCTTATTTTTTGCAAAAAGTTTGATTTTATCATCATCTTGCGAAAAATCCGGGCTGATTCCATAATGATTTGAACCAAGCCGCGCAATCGAAGCACAATAACTGTCGATTGTTTTAATATTCGCTTTGTAAAAATTTGCTGCCTGCTCTGGAGCCGATTTTTTTAGAACTTTGTAAATTCTATCCGACATTTCGACAGTCGCTTTTTTTGTGAAAGTGAGCGTTAAAATCTGGTCAACGGAACAATTATGGTTCTTAATCAAATTTAAAAATCGTTCCGAAAGAACCGTCGTTTTTCCTGAACCTGCACCGGCACTTACAACGGAATTTTTTGTACAATTTATAGCGTCAATCTGGCTTTTATCAAATTTTTTTTCCATATTTCGTTTCCTTAGTCATTTTTTTTACTGATTTGAAAAATTCTTCTACAAACTGCGCGATAATCTTTACAATCGTTACAAGTTCCGTAATCTTGCTTTTCTGAAATCTGAATATCCGCGTTTAAAACTTTTTCAGCAAAATAATCTAATGCCCTGTAAAAAAATTTCATCGTGTTTTTAAAAGAATCCGCCGTTGCGATATTTGGCTTACTTTTCGGGCTTACATTTTTAATTTTTCTGGCAAATTCCTTTCCAAAAACAACTTTAAAAGTCGCAGAAGAAAATTCAAAAAATCCGGCGTTGTGAATCGTAATATTTTTTTCTTTTTCAAGCAGATGAATGTAACTTGGCATCTGAAAATCAGGAATTTTTTCTTCCAGGATGAGATTTTTGTTTTTTTCCTCATTTTGAACTTCATCGTAAACATCAGAAACGCGGCCGGTCAAATTGTAAGATTCATCTTCGGGGTCGTCTTTCAATTCTATATTCTGAATGTCGTCGGCGTACAAATCTTTTGGGATAGAAGCATCGGAAGTTTTAAAATCGATTAAAAAATATTCGTTGAGCGAAGAATCAAAAAGTATACAGTCAACTTTTCCAGTTAAAAAATAGTTTTTGCCTTTAAAATCAGAATTTAAATTTAGTTCGTTTGCATAAAAAGTACAGCCCGAAAAGATTTTTGAAAATTTTTCCATTGCGCCTAAAAGAGTTTCAAAAATTTGCGATTTTGAAGATTCTAGCAATTGCCGAGAAAGAAAACTTGAATCATTTTCTTTAATTGCAAGGTTTACAGAATTCAAAAGCAGATTTTTATCTTCTTCAAAAAGACTGTCGGAAAGAGGGTCAAGTTGAATCGGTCGGTTATTTTTTTGTAGAGATTTTCCGTAAAGTTCCAGCGCCTTGTGAAAAATATTTCCGCGCGTAAAAACATCTGTAAAAGTCGATTCATTTTCCTGATTTTGTAATTCCAGGATTTTGTTATTGAGCCATTTTCGTGGGCAATTAAAAAATTCTTTCATTTGCGTGCAGGAAATTTTTAATTTTTTGTAAAATACTGATTTTTCATCCTTATTTAAGAATTTTTGTTCAATTTTTTGCGCTAAAATAGAATTTTTTTCTGAAGATTGATTTTTTTCAAGCGGGAAATTTATTTCTTTCCAATTTGAAAAAGCATTTTTTTGTAATTCCGAAATTTCTTCTGGAAAATCAGATTTTTCACACAAAAACCAGTCTTTTTCATTTTTGTAAGAATCGTATTTTTTCAAATCGTCCAAAACATAGACATCTTTTACATTTTTTTCAAGCAAATAACTTGAAACCTGCGAATATCCGGTAAAAGTTTTTTCTGCAACTGTAAAAAGCGCCTTATTTTTTGAATTTAATCCATAAAGTGCGACAAAAATTTCTGAAACATTAGTTTCTTCATAATTTTCGCCAAAAAGTTTTTTTCGTTTGTCGAGCCGCAAAAAATCCATCTGCTTAAAAACAACCGAAAGAGAAGCCTGGCTAGAATCCATCACAATGTGAAGGTCAAACGGACTTGTCGCGGCCATTTTGTACGGCAGAATTTGAACGCCATTTTGCTCACTTTGCGACAAATATTTTTCAGTTTCGAGTTCACTTAAAAAAAAGTTGTACGGATTTTTAACTTTTGCTTCCGGAAAAGACTGTTCTAAATCAATCAGGCGGGCAAGTTTTGTTAAACAACGGCTTAAAATCTTATCGGTAATCGGTAAAAAATCGTTTGTAAAATAGAGATTTTTAAATTCAAAATATCCGCGATTAATTTCTGCAAAAGAAGATGAATAAACCAAACTAGTTAGGATATTTTTTAATCCTGAATAATATCTGTGTAAAATTTCTTCGTTTGGATTTTCAGTAAAAGACGATTCCCAAGAGTCAATAAATTTTTCGTGTTCTGTAAACCCGCAAACACAATTATTCTGTTTACCAAATTCAATTAACTGAATATTTAAATTTTCATTTTTCCATGGCAAATCAGTGTTCAAAAGCAGGTTCCTAATAGAAGAAAACGAAAATTTTTCATTTACACAATCAAAAATCTGAACAAAAAAACTTCCAGTTGGCGTTGAAATCAAAGGAGCGGCTTCTTTTTTTACAAATGGAATTTGATAATTTTGCAATTCGCGTTCAAGATACGGCGAAAAATTTTCCAAATCCGGAACATCCACAGCAATCTGATTGTACGGGATTTCATTTTCAAGATGCATTTTTTTAATAAAAAGGGCAACATTTTTCACTTCAAGACGACTGTTTTTAAAAAATAACGCTTCATTCTGCTGTGAAAAAAATTCCTTTCCCAAATCTGCAGAATTTATCATCGTAATGTCTTTAGAAGAGGCAAGAATTTTTTCGTATTCAAAATAATCAGAAAGAATTTCCGGGAAAAAGATAAAATAATGG
>CAVHIX010000086.1:0-7964 GCA_963636135.1 Anaerovoracaceae bacterium | reverse complement strand
ATATTGTAACAACAGGAAAATATTGAGCACACCGTTTAAGTTCTGATTCTATTTGTCTTTTTGTGTTTTGCATAATTTTATTATAGACAAATTGGTACAAATTTCAAGTTCAACTTTTGATTTGTACCAATTTAGAATTTAAAATTTAATTGTTGTGTATTATTTTCTTTGCTAGAATCACCTGATTGTAGTATATTATCTGTAGAACCTGTTTGACGGCGAGGCTTGTCTTTGACGGCAAGTGTTTCGTGATTGGAATTATCCATCATCTCGCCCCTAGTCGCAGGTTCTATTTTTTATCTGAAAATATGCATTTTTAAGACAAAATTATTCTAAAAATCTGCAATTTTATCTTAAAAAGTGTTCTAAAAATCTGCAATCTTTTCCCCTTGTTTTTTATAAAAAACCACCTTATATTTAATGTATAGCACTTATATTTCACATATTTTACACATACAATACACGATTTTGGAGGTACATTATGGCAAACTTAACAATTACTTTAGACGATCAGGATAAAAAAGACATTTCTTCATTTTGTGAACAGATTGGAATGACTGTTTCCGGGCTTTACAATGTTTTTACAAAACAGGTAATTCGCGAAGGCCGCATTCCTTTTGAAATCTCTGTTGACCGCCCGAACCGCAAAACCATTAAGGCAATGAAAGAAGGCGACCGAATTGCAAACGACCCAAATGTTCGGGGGTATAATAATGTTCACGATTTAATGGAGGCTTTGTTAAAATAATGGAATTTTCAAAAGTACAAACAAAATACGAAGTAAAATTTACTTCTGCAATGAAAAAAGATATGAAAAAAGTTGTAAAACGCCATTATGACCTTACATTATTTGCCGAAATCGTAGAAAAAATTGCAAACGGCATTCCTCTAGGAGAAAAATACAAAGCACCATTCATATTGCATGAAATAGGCATAAAAAATCCAAAACAGACAAATAAGAGAGAAATCTTACTCCATTTTAATAATTTTGATTTCATTTTTTTAATTCCCCTTTTTTTATTAATTATTTTGAAAGTTAAATTAATTTTTTTTCTCTTTTCATTTTTATAACCTAAAAGTCTCTGTAAAACAGAATGAATTCTTATTACCCAGCTTTTAAAATGTTATTACTTAACTTTTAAAACATTATTGCTTAACTTTTAAAACACTATTGCTTAGGTTTTAAAACATCATTATTTAACTTTTAAAACTTTATTGCTTAGGTTTTAAAATACCATTATTTACATTTTAAAATAATTTTTATTAAACTTACATTTTTTATAAAAAATATTTACAAATTTGTGAAAATGTTTTATAAAATACTTGAATAAATTCTCAAAGTTGTGTATATTCTGTATAGATGCTAAAAAAGGATTTTAATAAATTCTTATAAACCATATAAAATGGGGGCTTTTATGGGAGTAACGGCATTTGGAAAAATACTAAGAAAAAAAAGAATTGATTCTTCAGAAATTCTTGGTACAATGGCAAAACGCTTAGGCGTGAGTGCGGCTTATCTTTCTTCTATAGAAAATGGCCAGCGCGAAATTCCGGATTCTTTTGTTGAAAAAATTGCAGAAGAATATGGTTTTTCAGATGCGGAAAAGATTGAACTTGAAGAAGCTCAGGCTCAATCAAAAGGTTGTGTAAATGTTTCGCTTGGTGAACAAAAAAACTCAAGTGAATATCTTGAAACTGCTGTAATGTTTGCAAAAGATTTTTCAAAACTTACAGAACAACAGGTTAAACTTATGAAAGAGATGCTTGAAAAATTTCAGGCGGAATCTTCAGGAGCAGAAAATGGAAGTGGTGCAGTATGAAACACAGTTAAATGATGCAAAAGTTGCAGAAACTCTAGTCCTTTCAGAAGAGGAAATCAAAATTACTTCGTTCTGGAGTCATATTCTTTTTACATCTTGTACGAATCGTAAATTTGATCCTCTTTTTGTAATGGAAAATATTATTCCTCAGCTTGATAAGTCTTTTAATTACGTAATTGAACAAAAAGAAACTTGGACGCATGGGGAAACAGTTGCATCCCTTTACGATTCTGTAAAGAATCTGATTATTATAAGAAGTGATGTTTACGAAGGGGCTCAAAATGGGAATTTTCTTGATGTGATTACGGTGGCACACGAAGTTGTGCATTGCATTCAGTCGATTATGCTAAGATTGATAAGAACTTTTGACTGTGCAGAATTTAAAAAGGAATTTTCAAAAATAAAAAAAGAGCAGATTGAAAAACACGAATTTCAGACTGATTCTATAATGCGGCTTTTATTTTTGCCGGAAGAAATTACAAAAGGCAGAACAGAAGAAGAAATAATTGACAATTATATCTTAAAACCTCTTCTTTCGTTTTTGTGTATTATTGTAAAAAATGTTGGAAAACAACTTTTAGAACTTGTAAAGGAAATAAAAATTCCTGATATAGCTTAAAAAATTTTGGAGGCGTTTATGAGAAAAGTGATTTTTAGGAGGAAGCGAATGCATAGCGGAATTGTAAAATGCTTGCAAAAAAAAACTTGAACCTACGCCAATAGATTCAAGCTTTACAAAATTAAGACAAGATACACTTAAACTTAAAAAAACTATTTATATCCTACTTTTAATTTTGTTTTTTTGCAAGCGAATCCTAAGATGTTTTTAATAGATCCCGAATCGAGTTCGGAATGACAGAAGTTCTAGATTTGGAACTCAAAATTAAAAGGCTCTTCACGCCAAAAGGTGAAGAAGGATATAAAAATGGAAAATTTATCGACTTTAGAAAATAGCTCATCATTAGTGAGTGTAACATTAAGAGAAAATTCTTTAAGAAAAGACGGCAGTTATTATGCGACAGTTACGCGTAATAAAGCAACATTTAGAAACATTCTTTCAGAAATTGCAGAAGAAAATACTGGAATTGATCCTTTTATTTTGCAATATTGTGCAGTTCTTATACAAAAGAAGATTTTAAAGCTTTTAGAACAAGGAAAAGCTGTAAATATTCTCGACTTGGGGACTATGTACATTGCAATGAGAGTGTGTGCCAAATCAAAAACTGATGTTCCACAGAATGGGAATTTTAGCGTTAAGTTTACTCCAACAAAACTTACAAATTCCGCCTTGCAGAATCTTAGTGTTGATAAAATCGTTTATAGCGACAATTCTCCAGAAATTGAAGCAGTTTTTGATATTGCTTCTGGCGAAGAAAATGTTCTTTTTGTGGGAAAACCAGCTAAAATTTTGGGTACGCAATTAAAACTTGGAAGTGAAGAAAGTGGAATTTATTTTGCCGTTGTTGATTCAGATGGAAATTTAGAAAATTTTTCTAACTGGATTAAAATTGATAGTGAAAAAGTGTTCCGCAATAAGCCTTCAGAATTAAACTTTTTTGTGCCGGAAACACTGGATACTTCAAAAACTTACAGAATCGTTATAAAAACAAATTATATTTCTGCAAATTACACTAGAAAAGAAATTTTAGAATCTGTGAGTGGAGATGTAACAATAAAAGCGTAAAAAGTAGAATAAAACTTTAGCGTTGCCCCAGTTCTGTTTTGAGATGGAGCTGGGCGTTTTTTTTGTGGGAAAATATAATTTTTTTTGTTTAACTAAGTGAAAAATGATATTCTAGATATAATTTATGTTAAGTTCGAAAAATATTTTAATTGGCACTAGCGGATATGATTACCCAGAATGGAAAGGAGTTTTCTATCCGCTAGATTTAAAAAGAGCGGATTTCCTAAAATATTATGCAAGTCAATTTAATGCTTTAGAACTAAATAACACTTTTTACAATATGCCAACAGCTGAAAGGCTTTTGTCATACTATGAACGAAGCGAAGAAAAATTAAAGTTCAGTATAAAAGCCAACAGACTTCTAACTCACGAGATTTCTTTTAATTGGCAAACTGTAGCAGCAGATTTAAAACTAGCCCTTATACTCTTATTAAATAAAGATTGCCTTTCAGCACTTCTTTTTCAGTTCCCCGAAAGTTTTCACTATTCCAATGATAACAGAATTTACCTTGCAAAAGTTATACAAGCATTTGACGGCTTTCCAGTAGTTATTGAATTTCGTCATAGAGATTGGATAAAAGAATCTGTTTTTGACGGACTTGAAAAACGCAAAGCCGGAATAGTTTTTTGTGACTTTCCGCAGTTAAAAAATCTTCCGAACGGTACTTTATTAAAAACTCCATTTATTGGAAATACTGCCTATATCCGTTTACACGGCAGAAATTCTTCTAGTGGGTATTGTTACGATTATTCAGATGAAGAATTAAAAAGTTTTGTCCCAATTATAAAGGCAGCCTTCCAGGAGGGAAAGAAAGTTCAGGTTTATTTCAACAACCACCCAAGCGGAAGCGGTGCAAAAAATGCACTTTATCTGAAGTCGCTGCTGGCTTTTCAAGGCCTTTAATTTCCAGAAAAGCTAGATAATATCTTTAAATCTTTGCAGCAATCTTGAGTGCCAGGTCAAAACAATTAATCTGATTTGCTTTTTCAATTTTTGTTCCAAGAGTTCCACGAGACCAGGCAAAATCATTTAATAAGTCTCCGGCAAAAAAGAACTGATACAGTTCAAGATTTCTGAAATTACAGATTGCCTGAAGTCCGGCACATTCCATTTCTACGCAAATGCAGCCATCAGTTTTACGTGCATTTTTATTATTTACAGTTTCTCTATAAATTGCATCAGTTGTCCAGGTTTTTCCACAGACATAATCAATTTGAAGTTCTGACAGAATACTTTTAAGTTTTTTAGATTTTTCAATTTTTATATAGTCAGACTTTGGAATCATGTGATAAGAAAACCCTTCATCCCTGTAAGCTTCCGTTGGAATTATAATCTCATTTTTGCACTTTTCCTCATCCAGAATTCCACAGGAACCAAAATAAATGAACCTGGTTGCACCAGTAAGACAGCGGACTTCATCAAGAATTGTTCCAGCTACGGCGGAGCCTATTGGCGACATATAAAAAAGGACATTCTTTTCTTCTACATAATATATTGGAATCTTACCGTTTGCGGTCGCTGAATAAGCCACCTTTCTGCATGAATATTTTTTCAATACCCTTTCAAGAACTGCATGGGAAAAGGTTACTATGCAAGTATCAGCAATTTTTTCATATCGCCCATAAAAATCTTCTGGACTTATCAAAGCGTCTGATTTATTGTCAAAAGATTGCTCTATACTCATGGCTATTTTCCTAACTGATTTATTTCAGTTTCTAGTTGTTTGATTACGGTAAGAACTTCCTCAAATGAAGGAATATCACCATAAATCATTTTTTTCATGTCTTCATAATCTTCTTTTAAGGTCTTAATGCATTCTTTATTTGGATATAACTTGAATGTTCCAGGGACAGCCTCTTCAAATTTTGACCAGTTTCTGTAATAAAAAGTCATTGTAAAATCGCGGACTTCATTAAGTAAATCAAGTGACTTAAAAGCTTCGTTTTTTACAAATGATGAATACATCTTGTAAAGGTCGTAATAATGCCTTGAATAATGACGCGGAACTTTTCCGTCTATTCTGTTTGCTTCATGATGTCAGGAATAAGTTTGTTTTTGAAAAATTCAATAGCAAGAGAGTTTAGTTCTTCTGCTTTCTTAGCCTTCTGATTCCGGCTTTCTATGGAAATTATGTCATGCAGATTTACATTAAGAATATCTGATTTTAAAACGACATCAATATCTTCTGAAAAACGATTAATAAGCCCATAACCTTTTGAAAGACTTGTGCCACCCTTAAATTCAAAATAGCTTTTATATTTTGAACGCGAAAACAGATAATCAAGGATATAACTTACATATAAGTCCTTTTCGATGATTACCTGCTGCAGTTTCATGGAATTTGCAACATCAGTGATAACATCGTCTATATCATCTAAAGAATTATTCAAAAATTTTTTCATCGTTTAAGCTCCGATTTTTTTGATATATTCGTAAATCCATGCAGGTGCCAGTTTACATTCTGATAGCAGCAGTGTTTTTTCTTCATCACTTAAAGAATTCCTTAAAGTAATAAGAATTTCATCAGTAATATTTTCTTTTCCAAGCTTTTTGAAGTATTGGATTACAAGAGATGACTTTTCGGAGATTTTCGATATTGTTCTGCTGCTTGTATGTTTGAAATTTAATTTCATTCCATAAATTTCATAGTCACGGTAAGGACCGTCACTTAAATATTCATAGCATGCAGGAACCTGGGTTGAAAGATGAAGCACATTAAGAGCGGTATCACCCGAAGGAACTATTGTCCAGGCAAATTTTTTTGCAATCATATTTGCAACATCAGGAATGGATGCCGGGACTGCTTTTTTTAAAAGTTTTGAATATTTTGGCTTTAAATAAATGCCATCAATAATTCTGATTATTTCACCGGACTTTTCTATTCTTTGGAGAGTTTTTTTTACTGTATCGTAGGAGGCATAATTAACAAAGTCAGTAATACAAAACAACTGGCCTTCACTGTACTGAGAAATTTCAGTCTTAATATCTTCAGAAATCATGATTTTACCTCTTTTTGTTACTAAAACTATATTGTTTTGGGGACAGTTTGTCAAGAAAATCCCTTTATTTATAGCATTTTGGGGACAATTTTGAAACGTGACTTGGCTGGCGGTTAAGGTGTCTATGGGTGCGGATTACAGCATTTTTTTTGAAGTTAGATTTATGAAAACCGATGATTTTTTATGCAAAATGCAGTACAGCTAAAAGGTTATGGGCGGTATGGTAAAGATGAGTGGCGAGGCTGATGGAGATAGGCTTATGTTATTGGATTTTAAGAATTACTTACAGAATAATACTTCCTTATCTGAAAAATCAGTAAATCATTACGAGTCTGGTGTTAGGGTTATATCTAAAATGATGTACGAATTAAAGTATGGCTCGATGAGCAGACGGCGCATGACTTGTGCGTTTTAATCCCTTTAATCAGGTCTTTGGTTTTAATACGTCTGTTGATACACAAAACGTGTTACCTGGCGATATCATGTTTTAATCCCTTTAATCAGGTCTTTGGTTTTAATGAATGCTAATCATAGAATTAATGAAAATACATTAATTGAGTATAAGTTTTAATCCCTTTAATCAGGTCTTTGGTTTTAATGCTATTGGATACTATAAGGGATTAAAACGAAAAGAACCCCCTTGTTTTAATCCCTTTAATCAGGTCTTTGGTTTTAATGATTTTATTCTTGAAAATAAAATCTGTACAGAAGAAACATTGCGTTTTAATCCCTTTAATCAGGTCTTTGGTTTTAATGAGCAGTAAGTCTCTAGCCCTATAGAGAGTGGGACAAACTCGTTTTAATCCCTTTAATCAGGTCTTTGGTTTTAATACGCTCTCAGGCGATTTCTAACCTTTCTGCAAATGTAATGGTTTTAATCCCTTTAATCAGGTCTTTGGTTTTAATCCTTGAAAGTGACGAGAATGTTGTGCGTTTTAACTGTGTTTTAATCCCTTTAATCAGGTCTTTGGTTTTAATTGTGCCGACACTTGGAAGTCTAGTTTTTCGGTGCACGATTTGTTTTAATCCCTTTAATCAGGTCTTTGGTTTTAATTATCGGGTATTGATTTAAGTGTTCCCGATGTCTTTTATTATCGTTTTAATCCCTTTAATCAGGTCTTTGGTTTTAATAGGTTGTAAGTTAGTAAGAAGTTAAATACCACGGTTTACCGGTTTTAATCCCTTTAATCAGGTCTTTGGTTTTAATTTATCTGATTACCTAATAGGCAATTGGATAATAGGGAGTGTTTTAATCCCTTTAATCAGGTCTTTGGTTTTAATTGGGATATTGATTTCGAAAAATATAAAGAGGAGGTTTGTAGAGTTTTAATCCCTTTAATCAGGTCTTTGGTTTTAATGCGAAGAACCACGCCCTTTTAAATTAAAAAACTTCAAAGGCAAGTTTTAATCCCTTTAATCAGGTCTTTGGTTTTAATACTACTCTTTGTAAAATATTGTAC
>CAVHIX010000085.1:0-8177 GCA_963636135.1 Anaerovoracaceae bacterium | reverse complement strand
GTAGGGTCAACGATATTTAAAAATTCGCTTTGTGCTGAAGTTTTGTGGTGATCTAGAACGAATGTGCTTAAATTTGAAAAATCGCCATTAATTTCGCCTAATCTTTGTATTTCCGAACAGTCAACGATTATTAGGCCGGTTTCTTTTAAATCTTTTTCAGACATATAATTCATATCTGTAGAAAAAAGAGGTTCGTATTTTTTGATTTCAACTTTTTTAAAAGGCCCCGCCGAAAGAAGTTTGTATTCTTTATTTAAATCTTTTAAAAGATGCGCTACTGAAAGACAAGAGCAAATGCAATCACCATCAGGTTCTTTGTGCCCAATGATATAAAAAAAATTGTGATTATTTATAAAATTTTTAAACGAAGAGATTTGTTCTTCTGAAAATTCAAGCATATATTTTCCTTAAAAATTAAGATTTCTACATAATAAATAAAAAAAATATAAATTTAAAGTGAATTCTCAGAAGAATTTATTTTATAGCGGTAAATCTTCCAAAGTGTCTTTATCGGCGCCTTCAACTTGCTGCCCTTGTTTTACTACTCCCCAAACATGATCTGATTTATCCTGAGGAACATTTAAAATCGCTTTGCAGAATTCGCCGTCTTTTTTGAAAACTGCAAGATAAGATTTTAATTTTCCGCGTCGTAATGTTCGAATCTGTAATTTTCTAGGTGAATCTTTTGAATATTTTGCCCAGCTTTTTGGAATTACACATTGACCAACGCCGACATCATTTTTTGCATAAATTACAACATACGCATCACTTGAGTCTAAAATTTTGTAAATTGGAACTGTGTAATATGTGATGTTTGCCCAGTTTTCTGAATGAGTGTCATTTCCTTTTGTTGGAGTTGCGAATGACATTGACAGAATTGCAAAAAACGAAAAAATTACGCATAAAAGTTTTTTCATAAAATCTCCAGGTGATTAAATTAATCCTAGCATAATTGCTTTGATTGTGTGTTTGCGGTTTTCTGCTTCTTCCCAAACGCGACTTGCACTGCTTTCAAAAACTTCTTCTGTAACTTCCTGACCTTTTACAGCTGGAAGACAATGTAAGAAAATCGTATCTTTTCCGGTTTTATTCATTAATTCTGAATTAACCTGGAAAGGAGAAAGCAATTTTACACGCTGGTCTTTAAGGCTTTCTTCGCCCATAGAAACCCAAACATCTGTGTATAAGGCATCTGCACCCTGTACAACATCCATTTTATCACTAATTTGAATTTTTGCACCAGAATTTTTTGCAAAAGGTTCACAAATTTTAATTATTTGTTCATCAGGGAATAATTCTTTTGGAGAGAAAATTGAAAAATCGATTCCCATTTTTGCAGAAATAAGCATCATTGAGCGGGCAACATTGTTTCTTCCGTCTCCACAGAATGCCCAATGAAGACCTTTTAGTTTTCCAAAATTTTCTTTAAGTGTCATAATGTCAGCTAACGCTTGTGTAGGGTGAAATTCGTCAGTTAATCCGTTGATTACCGGAATTCCTGAATATTTTGCAAGTTCTTCAACATGAGATTGTTTAAATCCGCGGAATTCAATTGCGCTGAACATTCTTCCTAAAACGCGGGCTGTGTCTTTTACAGATTCTTTTCCACCAAGCTGAATGTCGTCAGTTGACATAAAAACCGGATGCCCTCCTTCTTCGCCAAAAGCTGTTTCAAATGAACTGCGGGTTCGAGTTGAGCGTTTTTCAAAAATTAAAGCGATTGTTTTTCCTACAAAGCGCTGGTGAATTTCACCTTTATGAGATTCGGCTTTTACCTGAATGGCTAAGTCTAAAAGTGTATTTATTTCTTCTGGAGTCCAGTCGATCCAGTTTAATAATGATCTTCCTTTGAATGGTGCCTTAAAATTTTCCATAAAAACCTCTTTAGTTTAAAAAACAAAAAGAGCCTTGCTTTTTTTGCAAGACTCAAATAGTAGCGACGGTGGGGCTTGAACCTACGACCTACCGGATATGAGCCGGGTGCTCTACCTGCTGAGCTACATCGCCATAATGTGTTTTAATATTATACAGAAACTGAAATCGTGTCAATAGTAAAAACTTGATTTTTTTGAATATTTTAATTTTTTCGTTCTTCTATATTTTTGATTTCCGTAATAAACTCATCAAGACTTTCAAAATGTTTGTATGCTGAAGCAAAACGGATATACGCCACTTTATCGATTTTGTATAATTTGTCCAGAATGATTTCACCAATTTCTGAAGTTGCAAGTTCTCGGCTTTGAGCGCCTTTTACAAAAACTGCTTCTTCTGTTTCGTTTACGATATTTTCTACCGCATTCGTTTCTATTGAGCGTTTTTCTAGTGCCCGTTCGATTCCTTTTTCGATTTTAGAACGGTCAAAAGGCTGACGGCGACCATCGCGTTTTATAACCATAAACGGTTTTTCTTCAACTTTTTCGTAGCTTGTAAATCTGAAATGACAGGAAATACATTCACGGCGGCGGCGAATTGTGTCTCCGCTTGCCATTGTTCGAGATTCTATAACTTTATCATCTAATTTTCCGCAGAAAGGACAACGCATTATTTTTACCTCTTGGATTTTTTGTTCTTTTTAGATTTAATTTTTCGTTCACTTTTGACAGCTGGCTTTTTAAAATCTATAAAACAGAAAATCGAATATGCAATGAATAAAATTGAGCAAAGGGCGGGGAGCCAGTTTCCAAATCTCATATAAATAGTAGAAATCCTTGAGTAAACTGGAATTTGATAATAAAATCCGCCGGCAGTAAATAAAGGCATATCTTTTAAAACTTTGCCTGCGGGGTCGATTATAACCGAATAGCCTGAATTGCAGGTTCGCGCGAGTGTTGTTCTCGTTTCAATTGAGCGGTAATGCGAAACTACAAAATGCTGATATTCTGCGGATTTTTTTTGCGACCAAGAATCGTCTGTGAGATTTATAAAAATTTCAGTTCCGTTTTTGGCTAAAGGTGTCATAACATCCGGAAAGGCATCATCGTAGCAGATTGGCGTGCTGATTTTTACAAAAGGCCTTTCATTTTCGATTTTATCCTGTTCATTTTTTGAGATTTTTAGGGAAACAGTTTTTACAGCTGGCACAAATCGTTCTTTTGGAAAATCGCCTTGAATTTCAAAGAAAACATATTGATTTCCTGGAGTCCAGCCCGCAGAAATCCGTAAAACTTTTTTTAGAAAATTTTTAACAAATTTTACTTCGCCAAAAGGAATGGCTTCTGCAATCGGGACTAGGTGAATTTTTCCGTACTGGCCGCGATAAAATCCTTGGGAGTCAAATAAAAGTGTGCTGTTGTAATTTTTTCGTTCCCGCTCCTGATATTTTACATAAGAGCCGCCGAGCATAAACGGAATTCGAGTTTCCTGAATGAACGGAATAAGCGGTTTTTCATCGGGAGAGTTTTTATAATATCCGTATGCCTGTGGAAAATTGTATTTTAAAGCGCCTTCACACCAGACTACAAGATTTGTGTCAATTCCATTTTCGCGTGCTTCTTTTATTTTTTCTTCTGTAATCTGCTCGGAAAGTAAAATTGTTTCGCTGTCAGAATCAGTTTTCCATGGATCGGCGTTTTGCTGAACCATAACTGTATTTAAAACTTTTATAGGCGTTCTTTTTTTGTGATAATTGTAAAATCCGTAAACTGAAGTTAAAAAGAAAAGTGATGTAAATAGAAGAAATGCGTTAAAATATGAAAAAATTATGTTTTTTTTGTTCACGCTGATTTTTAAATTGTAAAAAAGAATTATTAATTCGCCTAAAAGTGCGCTAAAAAATGCGGTTAAAAATCCGATTCCGTAAGTTCCGGTTATGTCGGCAATTTGGGTAAAATATTTTGCCTTGTACATTGTTGAAGAAAGGGTAGCCCAAGGGTAGCCTAAAAATCCGATTGATTTAATCCATTCCCATGATGTGTACAAAATTGGAAACGCTAAGATTTTTGCAAGATTTAAAATTGCACCTTTTTGAGAAGAATATAAAACCAATTTATTTTTTGTTCTAGAAATTGAAAGATAGAATAAAAATCCCATTGCGCCTTCGATGAATGCTGTTCCGATTGTCGAGGCCCCAAGCGTTAATGCGGCGAAATTTTTAAAATTTGCAAGCCAGAAACTGCTTAAAAAGTGGGTGAGTCCCCCGTGAAGAAAAAATAAGAAAAATGCCTGTCTGTATGATTTTAAATTTGTATAAACAATGTATAGAGGGACTAATGCTAAAAATCCTAAAAACGGAGAACCAAAATAATTTAATTCATTTGGTAAAGCTAAAGATAAAATCAGCGAAGAAAAAATGGTATAAAAAATTTGAAAAATTTCCAGCATCGTGTTAATATTTTAATAGTAATAAAAAAAAAAGACAATAAGAGGGGAACTTTACTAGTTTATGGATGAAATAAAAGAAGCACATTTTTCAGAATATGGGGTATATCCAGAAGTTATAAGCACATCTCCAGGGCGTTTTCATTTAATTGGTGAACATTCTTGGTTTTTTAAAGATAAAACTTTATCAATGGCGGTAAATTTTCCAGTTTATGTAGCATTTTCAAAAAGAGAAGACACAACGCTTCGGTTTTATTTTAAACAGTTAAACGATCGAAAAAAAACGACAATCAATCTTTTAAAAAATAAAAAAGAAGATAAATGGGCAAATACGGTAAAATCTGTAATTTACGGATTTATTGATAGCGGTTTTAGCATTGGCGGAATGGATATTACAATTTATTCAGAAATTCTTCCGTCGGCGGGATTTGGAATTACAACTGCTGTAAAAGCGGCAACTGCTTTAGCCCTAAAAAAACTTTATGATTTAAATTGCACTTCTTTTCAGATTTTGTCAGCGATTGAATCCGGAAACAGAAAATTTTTGAAAATCCATAACCGAAAAGCTGATAATTACACTGCATTATATTCCAAAAAAAATTCAATGATTCTAACTGATTATACAGAAAGCAGTTACGAACATATTCCGTTTGATTTTTCAGATTATACGATTCTTTTGGTTGATGCTGGGGTTCCGCGTGTTTCAACTTGGGATGAAGAAACGATTTTTGAACCTGAATATGCTTTGATGATGGGTGATTTAAAGGAATTTCGAGATTCTGTAAAACATGGTGGCTGGCAATATATCGAAAATGTTACGGACATAAATGAAGGCCTTTCGATGGTTTCTGAGGATACAAAGCGAAAATTGTATTGTGTTTTGCGTGAGCATAAAGATGTTTTGGGTGCCGTAAAGGGAATTGAAAATAACGATTTTAATAAATTTGCCCGTCATGTGAATAACAGCCACATAAGTTTGCGCGATTATTACGATTTGTCGTGTCCGGAGATTGATTGGCTTATAAAACGAATTGTTGAAATCGATCCGCAGATTCAGTTTTTGACAGATCCAGTTTCTTGTGGGCGCATTACGGGAAAAGGTTTTGGCCGTTGTATTTATGCATTTTTGCGAAAAAGCGATGTAAAAAAATTTAAAGAAAAATTACCTGAATACGAACGAATTTTTGGATTTTCTACAAGTTGTTACGAAATAAAATCTGCCGATGGCGCCCATATTGTAGAAGGTTAGTGTGAATATTCTTCTTACAAATGATGACGGCTATAATGCAGAAGGAATTTTAGTTTTACAGGAAGTCCTTTCAAAAGAACATAATGTTTATATTTTAGCTCCAAAAGAAAATTGTTCGGCGACTTCGCATCATATTACAATGAGGTCAAATTTGGAAATTTTACAGATTTCAGAAAAAGTTTATGCTTGTTCTGGGTTTCCGTCGGATTGTTCGTTTGTTGCGCTAAAATCTTCTCTCTTTTCGGTGAAATTTGATTGTGTAATTTCTGGGATTAATAACGGCTCAAATATTGGAACTGACATTGTATATTCCGGAACTTGTGCCGCTGCCCGTGAAGCATCTCTTTTAGGCCTTCCTTCAATTGCGGTGAGTTTGGATTATTACAAGCAGAAAATTGAATCTTTTTATCCGATTGCAGAATTTGTTAGAAAAAATCTTAGCAAATTGATTAGATTGTGCGAAAATTCTTCAAAAAAAGTTTTTGTAAATATAAATGCGCTAGGCATTCTTCAATATAAAGGGGTGGTTTTTACAAATCTTTTAAGCGAACGAAAATACGATGATGCCGTAAATTTATCTTCAAAAGAAAATGGTTTTACAACTTCAAATCGGGAAGGGCCTTTAATCAATCCTGTTTTAAAAGAAACTGACGAAGATGCCGTTCACAATGGTTTTATAAGCATTTCTCTGGTTTTAAGCGAACCGGTTTGTTCTGATTCAGTTGAAGAAATTGAGTTTTCAGTATAAAATAAAAAAAGACATAAAAATGGGTGGTGAAAATGTCTAAAACGAATATTTTATCTGAAGGAATTGAGTTTTATAAACAAAAAAAATATACCGATGCTCTAACTTTTTTTCTTTCTTTGCCGGAAAGTTCAGAAATTGACAGAATCGATGTTGCATATTTTTTAGGGCTGATTTATACAAAATTGAACCGATTTGAAGATGCCCTTCCTTTTTTGGAACAAGTTGTAACTTCCGGGAAAATGCTTGAGCGCGTTCTTCAGTGCAGATTTATTTTAGCGTTAATTTACACTCGGTCAGGGCGAAAGAGATTGGCTTCCTTTGAATTAGATAAATTGGCTCAGGCTGGATATAAGCAATCTTCTGTTTATGCGGCTAGTGCTTTTGTTGCTTGGGAACAAGACGATGTTGAAAAGGCCCTTGAATTTTATGAAAAATCTTTAAAAATTGACCCGGAAAATAAAACTTCGCTCAATGGTTTAGGCTATGTTTTGGCGTGCGAAGATAAAGATTTGACTCGGGCCCTTTCGTATTGTAAACAGGCCGTGGATTCTTCTCCAAAATCTGCTGCGTGTCTTGATTCGTTGGGATTCGTTTACTATCGGTTAAAAATGTATAAAGAAGCAAAAAAATATCTTGAAATGGCGGAACAATTAGATCCTCAGAATGAAGAAATCGCTGAACATTTGAGAGCGGTAATGATCGACGGAGAAACTCGTTAATGAAAAAAATATTTTTATCTTTTGCCTGTATTTTTTTTGTATTTTACGGATTTTCGCAGAATGATACGGCTGGCCTTTACAAATTAAACGGAAACAGAACTAGCAACGAAGGTTTTGCCGCTGAAGAATTTCGCCGTGGCGTTCAATCTTATTATCGCGGATCTTACAACGATTCAATTTTGTGTTTTGAAAAGGCCCTTTCGTATCTGCCAAACGATAATTTAATTTTAACATGGCTTGGAAAATCGTATTTTAAATCTGGCTTGGAATCGAACGCTTTAGAATCCTGGAATCATGCAAAACAAAACGGATTTGGCGGACTTTTGCTGAATAATATAATTGAAACGGTAAAAGAACGGCGCGTTTATTTGCAGGAACAGGATAATAATTCTAAATTTACAGAATCCGGAAGTTTTTCTGGTAATTTTGAAGGAAATTTTGTTTTTTCAGGGCCTTGTTCAATTCTTCCGGAAAATGACGGTTCAATTTGGGTTTTGGCGTACGGTTCAAACGAACTTTTAAAAATAAATGTGAACGGAACTGTGATTTTCAGGTCAAAAGGCCCGATTAATGGTTTTGATAGGCCTTTGGATTTAATAAAATTAAAGAATGGAAATCTTTTGGTGAGCGAAGTTTGCGGAAATCGTCTTTCTCTTTTGTCGTCAGACGGCGCTTTTATAAAATATATTTCAAAAAAGGGAATTGCCCCTGGCGAACTTTTGGGCCCTCAATATCTTGCTGAAGATTATCGCGGAAATATTTTTGTTTCAGATTATGGAAATAAGCGGATTTCAGTTTTTGACAAAGATGGAAACTCTCTTTTTACATTTGGTTCTGCTAAAAACGGTTTTCCAGGATTAAAAGGCCCAACTGGAATTGCAATTATCGGTGAAACGCTTTATGTTGCAGATGAAGTTTTGGGCACGATTTTTGAATTTGACCTTTCCGGGAATTATAAATCCAATTTAATAGAAGAAAAAACGCTTAGTAAACCTGAATCTGTAAAAGTTTGGAACAATTTTTTAGTTGTTTGTGATCAAAATAAAGTTTTTTCAATCGATTGTGAAACTGGTTCGCTTTTTGAAAATGTAAAATCCGGGAATGCGCCTTCAAAATTGACTTGTGCCGTTCCTGATGCAAATGG
>CAVHIX010000084.1:0-8426 GCA_963636135.1 Anaerovoracaceae bacterium | reverse complement strand
GAAGATTGGGGAAGAGATTGCTAAAAAACGGGCACCGGAAATTGCAAAAGAGATGGCACCTAAAATAGCGGAAGAAATTGCAGAGAAAAAAGTTATTGAAACTGCGAAAAACTTTCTTGAAAATGGAGTTGCGGCAGAGCTTGTTTCAAAATGTACAGGCCTTTCCCTAGATGAAGTATTGAAATTACAAAAATAAACTTTTTATAAAATATTTCAATTCTAAAAATCACATTGCATTTTCAAAATCCTCTTGTCAAAAAAACAAATTTTAAATATCATACTAAAAAATTAAAAGACAGTTCGAAGTCCTTCCTGTCGTAAAACAAAACCAGGTCAAATCTATGAATATCTTTTCTATTCACTTTCCTCTTTTTGCTGGCGGACTTTTGTCTATCGAGGTTTTAAATGAACGAACTTTTATTAATCGTGTCTGTTTGCCTTTCTTTTGGCGGAACAGTTTTATTTTTCCGGCTTTTCGGGAAAAGTGGTCTTTTTGCATGGATTGGAATCGCAGCCGTTTTTGCAAATGTTGAAGTTACAATTCTTGTAAACGCATTCGGAATGGAACAAACGCTCGGAAACACGCTTTTCGCTTCAAGTTTTTTAACAACCGATATTTTAAGCGAAATTTACGGAAAAAAGCAGGCAGACAAAGGCGTTCTAGTCGGAATTTTCACAACAACTTTATTCATCATTTTGTCGTTTATGTGGACACACTACATTCCGGCAAAAAACGATTGGGCATTTCCATCTGTAAAGGCCCTTTTTTCTAATACGCCACGAATTTTATGCGCAAGTTTAATCGGTTACGCCGTTTCAGAAATTTTCGATGTATTTTTATACCACAAATGGTGGGATTTAACAGAAAAAAAGACTAAGAGCCACACAAAAATGCTCTGGTTCAGAAATAATTTTTCAACTTTATTTTCACAACTCGTAAATATCATCTTGTTTAATTTTATCGCTTTTTTAGGCGTTTATCAGTTTACAGATTTATTAAAAATTACCGGCTCTTGCTATGTGATTTACATTTTTACAAGTCTTTTAGACACTCCGTTTGTTTATTGGGCCCGAAAAATTTCCCAAAAACACCCGGAACTTATACAGGAATAAAATCTGATTTTAAGCACGCAAACTTTCTACAAAAACGCAAATCATTTTTTTAACATTTTCATCGTTTCGCTGATTTAAAATTACCATTCTGAAAATCAGCGCTTCAATTAAACTGAAAAACATTTCGTTTGTGCTTTTTAAATCAACTTTACGAAATTCGCCGCGTTTCATTCCCTGAATTAAAACAGCCGAAAGAATGTGGCGCAATTTTATAACATAATGCATAACTCGTTTATTCGGATCAACATCAGTTTTTTGAATCTGCTGAAGATAAGTCGTAATTACAGAAAAAAGATGGGCATTTTCCTCACAAACATTAACAATCAGCGACATCATTTCTTTTAAAGTCTGTTCACTTGAAAGTTCAGTTTTTTTTAAAAGCTGCAAAAGTTCGGATTCAATCTGTTTTGTAACGCGTTTTATACTGCACATAAAAATTTCGTGCTTATTTTTAAAATAAATATAAAGCGTCGTTCGGGTGATTCCGCAATGATCTGCAATTTTCTGAATTGTTACATCTTTATAACCTTCAGCAACAAAAACTTCGATCGATTTTTGCAGGATTTCTTCTTTTCGTTTGTCGTGTTCTACAATTGCAGCCATTTTTCCCTCTCGCTAAAATTTTTCAATTCTTTTTTCTTTTGTAGAATCTTTTGCTTTTTGAAAATTGTTATAAATATAAAAAATTGTGTCCAAATTTCCTGCCTTAAATTTTTTTAAAAGATTTGCGTAAAATCCGAAACATTCCTGAAATTTTTTATGCGAAGTGATTACGCCTAAACTCCAATCCGGGAAATTTTCTTTTAAACAGTGCATTTTTTTATATAATTCCTGGGCCGCTTCTTCATCTCCAAGTCGTTCACCATACGGCGGATTACAAATCAAAAGTCCTTCATCGTAAGGGGCCTGCAAATCCTCAAAATTTGACTGAATAAAATCTGGTCTATTAATTTTTGCACTCGAATCGATTAAATTTAACGCTCGGCCGGCAGTTACACACGCGTATTCGGCATTTTTTCGGCTTCGGTTTACGGCATCAGAAGAAATATCAGAACCTGTAATTCTCACTTCTACATCTGGGCGGATTAAAGACGCTTCCTGTTTTTTAATTTCTAACGCTCGACTGGCATTAAAAATCGGCAAATTTTCCAACGCAAATCTGCGGCCAAAACCTGGGGCAACATTGTAAGCATATAAAGTCGCTTCAATTGCGATTGTCCCTGAACCACAAAATGGGTCGTGAAGCGGAGTTTTTCTTCGCCACATCATTTCCTGTAGCAAAACGGCAGCCAAAGTTTCGCGCAATGGAGCAATTCCGCCATCCACGCGATACCCACGCTTATGAAGCGGAAGACCCGACAAATCTAACAAAATTAAAACTTCATTATTATCAATAAAAACGCGCACCTTTGATTCAGAGCCCGTTTCCGGCATTGAATGCATTTTCCACTTGTCGCAAAGTTTTTTATAAATCGCTTTTTGAACCATCCCCTGAATTGCGTGTTCTGAATTCAATTTACTTTTATAACAGCGAACTTTATCCACAACAATTTTAGAATCTTTTTTAAAAAAATCCTGCCACTGAACTGAATATGCACCGTCAAAAAGTTCATCAAAATTTTGAGCATTATAAGACGCCATCTGCAGAAAAACCCTATCCGCAGTACGCAAACACAAATTTGCTCTAAATAAAGCGTCTTCATCACCATAAAAACTTACTCTACCAGGAGCATTAGAAATCAGTTTATAGCCTAAATGTTTAAGTTCATTCCCTAAAATCCGCTCTGCTCCGATAGCACATAACGCAACAAGTTTATTCATATTAAAAAATTAACATTTTTTTAAATTTTATGGAATATCAAATCTGCGTTAATCTTTTCGTTTAAATCCTGAAAGCCGCATCGTATTCAAAATCGCAAGGAAGCAAACTCCCACATCACCAAAAACTGCAGCCCACATATTCGTAATTCCAAGAGCACTCAAAATCATAATTACAATTTTTATTGTCAAAGAACCGATTATATCCTGGTAAACAATTCTTTTTGTTTTTTTACTGATTTTAATTCCGTCCGCAATTTTTGAAATACTGTCGTTCATGATTACAACATCAGCACTTTCAATTGCAGCGTCCGACCCCATCGCGCCCATTGCAATTCCAACATCCGCACGGGCCAAAACTGGAGCATCATTAATTCCATCCCCTGCAAACAAAAGAGTGCCCTTTTTCATCCCGCCAAGCAATTCTTCAACCTTCAAAACTTTATCTTGTGGCAAAAGTTCAGCGCAAACTTCCGTAATTCCCAGTTCGTCGGCAGTTTTTTTCGCAGACTGAACATTATCGCCAGTGAGCATCACGATTTTTTGAATTCCGGCTGATTTTAATCTCTTTATCGCCTTTTCAGAATCTTCTTTTGTTTCGTCGCTGATTAAAATGTGTCCGCAATAAACGCCGTCCTGAGCCACATGAATTATTGTTCCGTAATCTGATTTTTTACAATCTTCAAATCCCTGAACATTCTGCTCTTTCATCAACCGCTGATTTCCAGCCAAAACGATTTTTGAATCAACTACGACTTTTATTCCCTGCCCGCTGATTTCCTGGGCATTTTCAATTTTTGCAAGCGTACAACATTCACCGTGATGGGCCTTTTTGAGCGAAAGGGCCGCCGGGTGATCCGAAAAAGATTCTGCGTGTGCCGCAACTGCAATCAATTCATCTTCCGTCATTTTTGAGCCAGAAACCAAATGCACTTCTGAAACTTCAAAAACGCCTTTTGTTAAAGTTCCAGTTTTGTCAAAAACCGCTGCACGAGCTTTAGAAAGACTTTCAATTGCGGAGCTTCCCTTTACCAAAATCCCTTTGCGGCTGGCATTTCCAATTCCACCAAAAAATGCAAGCGGAACACTGATTACAATTGCACACGGACAAGAAACAACTAAAAATTCCAAAGCGCGATAAATCCAAGTTGAAAAATTCCATTCGCTTCCACAAAGGCCCAAAATCAATGGCGGCAAAAATGCAACTAAAACTGCCAAAATACAAACAACTGGCGTATAAACTTTACTGAATCGAGTAATAAATCGTTCTGTGCGAGTTTTCTTTTCGTTTGATTCTGAAACCAAACGAATAATTCTGCTTGCCGAACTTTCCTGCGCCACCCGGATTGCCTTTATTTTCAAAACGGAATTTTTATTGATTGCCCCACTAAAAACATCGTCTCCAATAAAAACTTCGCGAGGAACCGATTCGCCAGTCAAAGCCGAAGTGTCGATAAACGAAGTGCCTTCCACAACTTTTGCGTCAACCGCGATTCTTTCGCCAGGTTTTACAACTAAAATATCACCAATTTTTACTTCTTCCGCCGGAATTTCAAAGATTTTTCCCTCTCGCAAAATATTCGCCGTATCCGGGCAAATTTTCATCAACGAATCAATTGAATCTTTCGATTTATCAACCGCATAATCTTCAAAATATTCCCCAATCTGATAAAAAAGAACAACCGCAACCGCTTCCCCAGCTTCGCCAATAAAAACAGCCCCCAAACTTGCAACCGTCATTAAAAATTGCTCATCAAAAATTTTTCCCTTAAGAATATTTTTTACCGCGCCCAAAACAACATCTTTTCCGACCAAAATATAAGAGGCCAAACACAAAATGTAATACGCATATTTCTGATATTCCCCAATATTTTTTACCGACGGAAAAAGATTTTCCAATTTTAAAAGATGCTTTAAAATCAACGCCAAAACAAAAATCACAGCGGCAACAATTATTTTTTTAAGCGAATGTTCTTCCTCTTCTTCATGACAACAGCCACATCCACACGAACAAGATTTTTCCTGACTTTCGCAACATTCATCAACGCATTTTTCTTTCATATTAAATTCCTTTTTTTATTCCCCAATGTGATCTAATCCCTGATTCAAAATTGAAACCACATGATTATCGCTCAACGAATAAAACAAATTTTTTCCTTCTCGCCGAAATTTTACCAATCCGTTCGTTTTTAAAATCCTAAGCTGATGACTTACCGCCGATTGTGTCATTCCAAGATTCTCTGAAATTGAAGTTACAGTAAGTTCGCCCTGCAAAAGTGCAAAAAGAATTTTTATCCTCGAGGAATCGCCAAAGATTTTAAAAAGTTCTGCCAAATCAAAAAGAGTATCTTCGTCTGGCATTTGTTCAAAAATATTTTCCTGTGCCAAAGTCGCCTCCATTTATTTTAAGATTATTCATAAGTTCACTTGAACATTTGTTCATATATTATATAAAAAGATTTTATTTGTCAACTTTTTGTATAATTTTTTAAAAATTTACTGAATTTTCCACTTATTGTTAGAATCTTTTGAAAAGCGTTTGGCATTTACTTCAAGCAATCGACCGTCTTCGCCCAACATTTTTACCATATTCGTTAAAAGATTTACTTCTGTGATTTTAAAATTCGTTCCATCATAGTGAAGATTTACGCCTTCCTGAGGAAGTTTTTTTCGCGCTTCAACATACCAGTCAAATTCATAAGAAAGACAGCACAAAAGTCTGCCGCACTGACCACTGATTTTCATTGAATTAAGCGAAAGATTCTGATCTTTTGCCATTTTTATTGAAACCGGACGCAATTTATCACTGATTCCATGGCAGCAAAATGGCCGACCACAAACGCCAAGTCCACCGATAATCCGAGATTCATCCCGCACACCGATTTGACGCAATTCAATTCGCATTTTAAAAACGCTGACTAAATCTTTTACAAGTTCCCTAAAATCAACGCGGTTTTCTGAGCTAAAAAAGAAAAGGGCCTTTTGTTCTTCCGTTAAAAAATGAACATTCACAAGTTTCATATCCAGTTTATGGAACTGAACTTTTTCCTTAAAAACTTTAAATGCATCTTTTTCTTTCTGTTTATTTTCCTGAGCTTTTAAAATACTTTCTTCATCAGCTTTTTTTTCAATCTGAATGATATCTTCGGCCTTTATTCCCATCGGGCGCTTTGAAAACCCTAAAACTTTTGCCATATCCTTTCCGTAACGAGTGGAAATAATTGCAAAATCACCGGCTTTTAAATTGAACTTTTTATTATTTTTGGCATAAATGCTTTCACAGGAATAATCCAATTTTAAAACCACCAACGGATTTTCAAAAACAAGTTCATCTGTGCTTTCAGAAACTTCAGAATCTTCGAGATTATCTAAATTATTTTCTTCATCTATATCATTTTCAAAAATATCGCTCATTTGTACCTCAAATATACATTTAAACTGCTAAAAAATCTACAATCAAACCTTTGATTTCGTCTAGTTTTGCAAGTTTTGAAATTTTATCCCCATAATTTTGCAAAATCATTCCCGCAAGTTCATTCAATTTTTGATCAATCACATGAACCTGAACAAACGGATCTTTTTCGCGAACTTCAGAAAAATATTGTTTTTTAATTACAACAAATTTTCCTGGCCGTTTCCGCTTTACAACTTCATAATTATTTTTTGAAACGAATTTCATAAACTGACTAATCGATTTTTTAAATTCCTTAAACCGTTCGGCACTCAAATCATTTTCCAATTGCTCAGCCGCAACATCGATTTTGTCTTTCAAAAAAATTACAGAATCTTCCACAGAAAGACCCGCAATTTCAGCCGGAAGCCCCTGCGAAATCAAACTTTCAACTTCAACTTTTTTGTCCACCATCGAAGAAAAAGATGATTTTTTCTGAACTTTAGGCTTTTCCTTTTTCGCTTCAGCCTTTTTCGAATTCTGTAAATTCGAAGAATAGAGCAAAGGATTTGTAAGCATATCTATCATTGCCATTTTAAGATTTGACCTTTGAAATAATAGACTGCTGCTGCAAGAATTTTTCTTTTTTTAGTTTAAAATTTTGTTCATCAGAAATTGAAATACAGTGCCCGTGAAAAATTGCTTCGTTATCAATTTGAATTTTTCGTGAAATTATATTTCCGATTACCGCAGAAGACGACAAAAGTTTTACATTCGATTCAACTGTAACATCGCCTAAAATTATTCCGCCCACAATTACGGATTTTGCATTTAAATTTCCGCGGATTCTAGCCTTTTCCCCAACGATTACCGCACCATCAGTTTCAAGATTTCCGTCAATATCACCATCGATTCGAATAAATCCGTTTACCCGCAAATCGCCTTTTATCGAAGAACCTTTTCCTACAATAGTATTAATTGAAATATCGTCGTGAAGAAGTGCCATATTATTTTTTGAATTTTACATTAATGTATTTTCCAGGATCAACTACATCTGAACCAATATGAACTTCATAATGCAAGTGCGGACCAGTTGTAATTCCCGTGTTACCGATTCGGCCAATCATATCACCCTGATTTACATACTGACCTTTTGTAACAGTTGCCGTTGAAAAATGCGCATATCGAGTGTAAATTCCGTGCTTATGACGAATAATTACATTTATACCAAAACTTGTGTCGTACCCAACCGAAACGACCTGACCATTTGCAGTTGCCATTACCGGGTCACCCTGACGATAAGTCGAGAAGTCAAGCCCTTTATGAATATACCACTGACCTGTAATCGGGTGAAGTGTTGGACCAAACATACTTGAAATATGAGTATTCGGATTTGCAACAGGCCAAATATTCGGAATTTCTTTAAAAAGCGAACTTTGACTTTCAAGCATTTTTCCAATTTGTTCAATCGGCTGAACAGAATCTTCTAGATAAGCAGTTAAAGAACGAATATCTGAAGTTTCCTGAACCGAACCATTTACAGAATCTTTTGAACTGAATAAAGAAGACAAATCGCTATTAGAAACCGAAGCCTGTGAAATTGAAGATTTTTTATCGAGCCCTAGCAAAGACAAAGACTGAGAAAATGAAGACTGAAATCGTTTAGCAGCCTGTAAAAGATTTGTATTTTCATCACGAAGTTCGTCTAAACTTGCCAAAGTTTCGCGATTTTCATTCATTAAACTTGCAATTTCTGCATTTGAAACAATTGATTTTCTATTAAAATAAACAAACGAAGAAACAACGCCAACCAAAAGAATTGCCCCTAAAGTTAATGCAAAAACATTTGTCTGAATATTTATAACTTTTTCCTGAGAATGCGGAACAATCATAATTGTTAATTTACTATCAAAAACTTTGAAAATCTTTACAAAAAAATTCTTTACGATTTTAAAAAAGGATGCTGATTTATTTTGAATATTATTCGCGAAAGATTTTTCTATTTTTTTATATTTTTGCGTTCTTGCCAAAATAAAACTCCGAATCGACTTTTTAATGATAAAAACTTTATACTATCTTACATTCTACCATTTATGTTTAAATC
>CAVHIX010000083.1:0-8482 GCA_963636135.1 Anaerovoracaceae bacterium | reverse complement strand
AAACAAGATTGCCCGCAAACATCAGGGGAAACAAATTCAATTGTGTCAGTATTTTTTATCATATTTAACGCTTTGATTTTATACATTGACCAATTTTGATTTTTTAAAACGATTTGGGGGTATCGTTCTGGATGAATATTTTTATCTTTTATGCGAGCCTCTTTTGCACTCGGGTGAAGATTTTCAAATTCTTTTTCTTTCTGATTTTTAAAATCCTGGGCAATTTTAAAAATTTCGTTTTCTTCTGATTCTGTAAGTTTTTTCTGAACTTCTGCGGCCAAAATATAGCGACTGTCGGTTGCGCCCGTTACAGTTTTATCGGCTTCACTTGCATTAAAATAAAATCCCGTTGAACTTTCGCGGTGACTTACATTTTCTAATTCGTCGATAAACGGTTTTGCCTCTGAAGAAGAAATTTTTCCTTCGATAGCGTCGAGGGCCTTTCTGTATGCACGAGTTACTAACGCCACATAATAAACGCTTTTCATTCTGCCTTCAATTTTTAAAGAATCTACTCCGGCATCAATCATTTCTTTTAAATGTTCAATCATCCGCAAATCTTTACTGCTCAAAACTGCCGTAAAATCGTCGCCTTCAAAAATCGGAAAATATTCGCCAGGCCGTTTTTTTTCTTGCAAAACCAAAGCCCCAGTCTGTGCAATCTCTTTTGCTTTCTGCGGATCTGCCAAAACATCAAAATCCCATCTACAACTGTGAGAACATGCCCCACTCTGAGCACTTCGGCCAGTCATATACGCGCTCATCAAACAGCGGCCCGCATACGCAATACACATCGCGCCATGACAAAATGCTTCCAATTCCATATCAGGAACGGCATCTTTTATTTCGCGGATTTCTTTTAACGAAACTTCACGGCCCAAAACAACTCGGCTAAAACCAAGAGATTTATACATTTTTACGGATTCACGATTTATACACGACGCCTGCGTGCTAACATGAAGCGCTGCATTCGGAAAATGTTTTTGCAAAATCGGAACAATGCCCAAATCCTGAACAATAAAAGCGTCAATCGGATAAGATTTAAAATAATCAAGATTTGAAATAAAATTATCAATATCGCGATTGTGAAAAGAAATATTTAACGCACAATGCAATTTTTTTCCGGGAAATTTCTTTTTTAATTCAATTACTTTTTTGTATTCGTCTTCGTAAAAATTATCAGCTTTAACGCGAAGTGAAAATTTTTTTAACCCAATGTAAGCGGCATCTGCTCCATAAGAATAGGCATAGTAAAGTTTTTCGACATTTCCGGCCGGTGAAAGCAATTCTATCATTTATATTTGTTTCTCCAATCTTGGCTGATTTTCAAATTTTTTCTGATTTTCAAAATTTTTATCCACAATTTGCGCAGAAAAATCGTCTAACGCGTCGTATGCCTCTAAAAAATCTTCATCGTCTAACTGAAAAAGATGCGGCATATTTTTATATTCCTGAACGGTGCAGACATTCCCCAAAGATTCAAGGCGATTTTTAAAATTTTTTACATCTTTTAATAAAATTTCTTTTGAACCAATCTGAATATAAACTTCCGGAAAATCTTTTAAAGATTCGTCAGTGGCAAAAATCGGCGAAACCTGAGGATTTTCCAAATTTGAAGAATATGTGTACGCCTGAGACGATGACAAAAGACAATCCGTTGACATAACGCCATCATCAGATTTTTTTCCGGACAAAAGTTCAGAATTTGGCGAAACATTAAGCCACGGTGAAAAAAGCACGATTTTTTTTATGCATTTTCTGTATCGTTCGCGCAAATTTAAAACCAACGCCAAAGCCAGCGTAGCACCCGCTCCATCTGCTGCGATTACAATTTCCGGCAAAAGCGAATTTTCTGGAATATTTTCAGTTTTTTCTAACGAACGGGCAATTTGTTCTTCCGTGAAAAGGGCCCTAAACGAAGTTTGAATATCTTCTATTGCACTCGGAAAAGCGTGAGTCGGCGCTAAACGATATTCCGGCACAACGACACGCGAAAAAGATTTATTTGCCAAAAGGGAACAAAATCCGCGATAAGATCTTTTACTGCCGGCAACAAAACAGCCGCCGTGAACATAAAAAACGATTCTTTTTGAAGAATAAATTTCCGGAGACAAAAAATCGCATTTTACAGAACCATAGGATTTTTCTGTACATTCAACATGATTTGGCAAAAATGGAGTGTAAAACGATTCTTCTATTTTTGAACGAAAATTATTTAAATCTGTTTTTGAAGTAAAAATAAGCGATTTTAATTTTTTTATTCCTTTTTTTGAATTGTTTTTACAAGCCATAAAAATAATATAGCAAATTAAATTGATTTTTGCTATATTGAAAGGAAACTTTACTCAAAGATTAAGAAGGTTAAAATGCCTATAAAAATTCCTGCAGATTTACCAGCAAATGAAGCTCTCGAAAAAGAAAATATTTTTGCAATCACAGAAAAACGCGCTATAACCCAGGATATTAGGCCTTTAAAAATCGCCATTGTAAATTTAATGCCCACAAAAGAAGTTACAGAAACTCAGATTTTGCGGCTTTTGGCAAACACCCCGATTCAGATAGAAATTTCTTTAATCCGCCTTGAAAGTCATGTTACAAAAAATACAGATAACGAATATTTACAGAAATTTTATATTCCTTCAAGTGAACTTAAAAATAAAAAATTCGACGGAATGATTATCACAGGCGCTCCAGTTGAGCAATACGAATTTGAAGATGTTGATTACTGGGACGAACTTTGCAAAATCATGGATTACGCTAAAAAGAATGTTTTTTCTACGCTTTATGTTTGCTGGGGTGCGTTCGCGGGCCTTTACCATCTTTACGGCGTTAGAAAATATCCGCTTGCAAAAAAACTGTTCGGCATTTTTATGAATCAGACTCTCACAAAAAATGATCCTTTAGTCCGCGGATTTGACGACATTTTCCCGATTCCGCAGTCTAGGCACGCAACATTCCGAAAAGAAGATATTCGCAAAAATAAAAATTTAATCGTAATCGCCCAATCGCAGGAAGCCGGAATTACGCTTGTAAAATCAAAAGATAATCACGAAATCTTTATGACAGGCCATCTTGAATACGACACAACAACGCTCGCCGACGAATATTTTAGAGATTTAAAAAAGGGATTAGAAATCGACATTCCAAAAAATTATTTCCCGAACAATAATCCGTGCATTATGCCATCTTCTTACTGGCGAAGTACGGCGCATCTTTTTTACAGCAATTGGCTCAACTATTATGTTTACCAGCAAACGCCGTTTAATTTTACTGAGGAATAATTTTTGTAAGCGTATTTTCGTGCTGTCTCCAGTTTTTATCAACTTTAACCTGAAGATCAAGTTCAATCTTAAACGGAAAAATTTCTTTTATTTTTGCGATTGATGCCTCACGAATCTGCTTAATCATGCTTGCGCCCTTTCCGATTACAATTCCTTTTTGACTTTCGCGCTCAACACATAAAAATGCCCGGGCCCAATACTTTCCGCTAGGGCCTCGCTGCTCCAAATCTGCAACATTTACATAAAGACAATGCGGAATTTCATTTGAAAGACGATTTATTGCTTCCCCACGAATAATTTCACAAAGCCGAAATTCAATATTCTGATCGGTGTACATTTCTTCGGGGTACAAAGCCTCATTTTCTGGCGCGATTTTGTAAAGGCCCTTTAAAAGTTCATTAATTCCAATATCATTTTTTGCAGAAATTTCGAAAATTCGGTCTTTTGGAAAATCTTCTATTTTACTCTGAATAAAATCGTAAATCCGCTTGGTGTTTGATTCTTTTGCATCAATTTTATTTAACGCGATTATAAGATTTTTTGAATATTTTTTTGCAAGCTCAATATTTATTTCTTCTTCGCTGCCCGGATTTCGAGTCGTGTCGATTATGTACAAAATTAAATCTGAACCTTCAAGCTGTTCTTCCGTTACAGATTTTAAACGAAGATTCAATTTTTTTTCTGATTCGTGATAGCCCGGAGTGTCAACAAAAACCAGCTGCCCAAAAGAAGTATTTACGATTCCACGGATTGCATTTCGAGTAGTCTGCGGAATTGGCGAAACGATTGAAACTGGCTCCTGGCACGCTGTATTTACAAAAGTAGATTTTCCGCTTGAAGGGCGCCCCAAAACTGAAACCAGCGCATTTGTAATTTTCTGTTCAGAAATCTGCTCTTTTTCGCTATTCTGAACTTTTTTTTGTTCTGTTGTCAAAATATCCACCGTCTTCTAAATATCTTCTTCTTGTGATGATTAAATTTATCAATTCCTGATACATATTGTAATCGATTTCAATTGCCATCGGTAAAATGTAATATTCGGTTTCGTCACAATATCGTTCAATAAATTTAGGGTCAGTCACAAATCCAAGCGAAATCATATTGCTGATTCTATCGGCACATTTTAAAATCTTTGCTTTCTGACTTCCAAAATTTATAATTCTCTGCAAAAAATCTTGTTTTGTTTCACCAGGCTTTCTTGTAACTTCCAAAACTAAATCTAAAACTTCTTTTCCGTCTTCGTTATAAAGAATTCTGTTCTGATCAAAACCGGGAATATCTTCTATACAATCGTGGCAAACTGACGCCTTAAGCAAAACAGGGTCAATATAGCCATAATCGATTAAAATTGCCATCGTGTCCATCTGATGACGAAACATATTTCCGCCAGCGTGACGGGCTTTTCCAATTAATTCAGTTGCAAGTTGCATATACGGCGCCAAAAAAATATTTTTCAGCTGAAGCATTTGACTTTCATCCATTTTTTCGGGCTTTTCGGCCTTCATTTCATACTTTAATTTTGCCATATATGCTCCTCACGATTATAAACTTTCGATATACGATTGAAGTTTTTCGATTTTTCGTTTACTCTCTTCCATTTTGGCAATTTCTGCATCAACAACTTCTTTTGGAGCGTGTTTTGCAAAATTTCCGGAAAGTTTTGCTTCGCTTTTTTTAACCCAACCGGATTCAGTTTCAATTTCTTTTTTAAATCGGGCAACAAGCTGATCTTTATTAATTGAAGTATCAACAATGATGAATGCTTCAAATCCGAGACCAACCGTACCAACTGAACTAGAAGGTTTTTGCTCAACGAAATTAACGGATGCACAACCGGCCAAAAGTTTTATCATTTCAACTTTTTCAAAACAAACTTCAGCTTCACTCGATTTTGTAACAAGAAGCGCAATATTGATTTTACTTGCAGGGTCCAATCCACATTCCGTACGCAAAGCACGAACTTTTGAAATTAAATCTTTTAAAACTGCAAATCGTTTTTGAACATTCTGATTTTCGCGGTCTTTTAAAACTTCCGGGAAAGGAGAAGTAATGAGCATTGAATCGTAAAGAGAATTTGAAATTATTTTACATTCGCCAGCTTCTTTTCGATTCTGAACAATTTGAGAAAGCGGCAATTTTGAATAAATTTCTTCTGTTACAAAAGGAATAAACGGATGCAAAAGGCGCAAAGATTCTTCCAAAACATTTAAAAGAACTGAAACGGCTCTGTCTTTTTCGTGATCGTCGCCATGCCAGAAACTCAATTTTGTAGCTTCAACATACCAATCGCAGAATTCGTTCCAGAAATATTCCATTAGGGCACTTGCGGCGTCGTTGTAACGGTAACTTTCCAAAGCTTCGCGATTAATTTTTACGGCGTTGTTCAATCGTTCGTAAATCCATTTGTCAATTTCAGTTAAATCTGAATCTTTTACCGGAATTAAAGTTCTGCCTTCAAGATTTCCTAAAATGTAGCGGCTTGCGTTCCAAACTTTATTGCAGAATCTTGAACCGAGTTTAAACGAATCTTTATCGATTAAAATGTCCTGACCTTGAGCGCACATAAACGAAAGCGTGAACTTTAACGCATCCGAACCGTACTGATCAATAATTTCAAGAGGGTCAATTCCGTTTCCGAGCGATTTTGACATTTTTCTGCCCTGTTTATCGCGAACAAGACCGTGAATATAAATATCGTGGAACGGGGCTTTTCCTGTAAATTCAAGAGAAGCCATAATCATTCGGCTAACCCAGAAGAAAATAATATCGTAAGCAGTTACCAATGCTGAAGTCGGGAAGAATTTTTTAAAATCGTCAGTATTTTCTGGCCAACCTAAAGTTGAAAACGGCCACAACCATGAAGAAAACCAAGTGTCCAAAACATCAGGATCTTGTTTTAACTGATCTTTTGAGGCCTTACATTTTGGACATTCGCAAGGATCTTCGCGGGCAACAATCATTTCGCCACAAGATTGACAATACCAAACTGGAATTCTGTGTCCCCACCAAAGTTGACGAGAAATACACCAGTCACGAATTGTTGTAAGCCAATGTTCATAAGTATTTTCCCATTTTTTCGGGAAGAACTGAATTTCGCCATTTTTCCAAGCTTTCAAGGCTTTATCGGCAAGCGGTTGCATTTTTACAAACCACTGATAAGACAAATATGGCTCAACAACGGTATTACATCTGTAACAATGCCCAACGCTGTGAGTAATTTTTTCTTCTTCTTTGAAAAGGCCTAAATCTGTTAAATCCTGAATGATTAAAGTTCGAGCTTTTTGACAAGTTAGTCCGCGATATTTTTCCGGGCAATTTTCGTTTAAAGTTCCATCCGGATTTAAAATATTTATAACTTCAAGATTATTGCGCTGCCCTACCTGCCAGTCGTTTGGATCATGAGCTGGAGTGATTTTTACCATACCAGTTCCGAATTCTTTGTCAACATAATTATCAGCAATAATCGGAATAGTTCTATTTGTTAAAGGAAGTTTTAATTTTTTTCCGACGATAGATTTATATCGTTCATCATTCGGATTTACGGCAACCGCTGTATCACCGAGCAAAGTTTCCGGGCGGGTTGTTGCAATTTCAATTTTTGTAGAACCATCTGGAGCCGGGCCATCTGCATATTCATAATAAATGTGATACATTGCCCCTTGAGTATCTGTATGGTCAACTTCATCATCAGCAAGGGCCGTTCCACAACGAGGACACCAGTTTACAAGATAATGACCTTTGTAAATTAAACCTCGTTCGTACAAAGTTACAAAAACATCTCTAACAGCTTTCGAAAGGCCTTCATCCATTGTAAATCGTTCGCGATCCCAATCAGTTGAATTTCCTAATTTTTTCTGCTGTTTTACGATTATATCGTGATGTTCTTTTTTAACCTGCCAAGTGCGTTCAAGGAATTTTTCGCGGCCTAAATCATTTCGCGTTTTTCCTTCTTTTTTAAGTTGGCGTTCAACAACATTCTGAGTTGCAATTCCGGCGTGATCAGTTCCCGTTACCCAAAGAGTATTATCGCCCTTCATTCTGTGGTAGCGGATTTCAATATCCTGAAGAACATTGTTCAATCCGTGACCCATATGCAAAACGCCAGTTACATTCGGCGGCGGAATCACGACTGAATACATTCCAGTATTTTTGCAGGAAGAACAATTGCACTTTTCCTGATAAATTTTATTGATTGGCGAATCTTTATCGCTTGCAGGTTTAAAATAACCTTTTTGTTCCCAATTATTGTAAATTCTGTCTTCAAAATCTTTTGGATTATAAGCTTTTTCTAATTCAATTGCTTTCATAACACACGATTATATTATTTTTGCCTTATGAAATCAAGTTAAAGAAAAATCGCCTCCAAAGTGAGAAATATAAATTCTTCATTTTGTTGAAAAAAATACGCAAAAAAATTATAGTTTTTCTATGGAACTTTATTTAATCAGACACGGAAAAACAGTTTGGAACGAAAAGGGCCTTCTTCAAGGGCACACCGACACAGAATTAACCGAAGATGGCAAAGAAAAAGCTAAAGAACTCGGAATAAAAATGCAAAATATTCACTTTGACAAAGTTTTTTCTTCCCCATTAAAGAGGGCTTACGAAACGGCCTGTTTTATCACGCAAAATAAAGTTCAAATCGAAAAAGATTCTCGGCTTATCGAATTATGTTTTGGCGAACAGGAAGGAAAAGATTTTACACAATGGCAAAAAGATTCTTCCCCGTACAAAGCATTTTTTACAAATCCCGAAAACTACATTCCTCCTAAAAATGGCGAAACTTTGGCGCACTTAATTAAACGAACAACAGATTTTGTAAAATCAGAAATTGAACCGCTTTATCCGACTGCAAAAAAAGTTTTAGTCGTAGCGCATGGGGCCTTAAACGCAGGACTTATGTGCTATCTTCAAAATTCGCCGATAAAAAATTACTGGAAAAACGGACTTCAAAATAATTTAGAAGCCACAATTTTTGAATACGACGGAAAAATCTGGCACAAAAAAAATCAATAATTTTCCAAAAGGGCACAAATATAATCCAATTTTGCTTTATAAAAATAACATTCGCTCAAATTTTTCTGATTTTTTTGAAATTCTAAATCCAGTTTGCTGATTTTTCCCATTTCTAAAAGTTTTTCGTAAATTTCAGTTCGTTTTTCTTCAATTTTTAACTGATACAAAAGATTTAAAATATAATC
>CAVHIX010000082.1:0-8490 GCA_963636135.1 Anaerovoracaceae bacterium | reverse complement strand
TTGCTCTTAATAGCTCAATCGCCCTTAAAGCAGAGGTAACTCCTAGCGATGCAACTTACCCGACTGTAACTTGGACTTCAGATAACGAAGAAGTTGCCACGGTTGACGCAAGCACAGGCGTTGTAACAGGCTTAAAAGTAGGAAAAGCAACAATCACAGCAACAGCTGGTGAAAAATCTGCGACTGTAGAAATTACGGTGAAAATTCCGGTTACAAAGGTAAGCCTTAGCGTAAGTGCAAACTCTTTTAATGCAGGCGAAAGAATTACCTTAACGCCGACTATTGAACCGACAGACGCAACTAAGCAGGATGTAACATATACCATTACAGAAGGAAAAGATTATGCCATTGTTCTTGGCGACAAACTGAAAGGAAAGACTGCCGGAACTGTAAAAGTTAAGGCAACAGCAGACGGCGTTAGTTCAGAAGAAGTAGAAGTTACTGTAAAATCATGGTCGAATGACCTTATAAAAGTAAAGGGTGCAACAATTACTGGTGCAGACTACCAAAACAATTACACCGGCGTATTCCCGGCTGGTCGTACTGTAATTTTAAGCGATTTTTTAATGAGTAAATACGAAGTAACTCAGGCAGAATATAAGGAAGTTATGCAAAATCAAACTGTAACAATTAATGAAATTGCTTACACACTTAATGCAGAACCTTCTGATTGGACTGCAGGCTTATCTTGGGGGGCTCTTGATATCGAGAGTTTAGGAGAAGTGCAGAAAAATCGCCCTGTAGAAAATGTTACCTGGTATGATGCCGTTTACTATTGCAATGCAAGAAGTAAAAAAGAAATCCAGTTGTTTCCTTGTCAAACAACTATCGAGTTTACCGTGGTGGTGCATGGTGCTATGACGTTAACATAGCATCTGTTTTCTATAGGGATCTTTACGATATGGAGCCTTTAAGTGGGCGTAACGGTCATCTTGGTTTCCGTGTGGTTCGTTCCGCAACGCAATCATCGGCAAACTAAAATGCCATTCTTGGGCTAAAACTTTTATTCTTATTTGCTATATGTCATTCTGAATAAAAAATGTCATGCTGAATTTAGTTCGGAATCTGTTGGTAAATAATAGGGCTGTTTTGTATAAAGTTTTAAAAACTTACAAGGCAGCCCTTTATTATGGTTCTGTAAAAATTTTAAGGTTTGTTGAAAAATACCAGTGAATTCAGTAATATTTTAGGCAAATAAATAATATTGATTTTTGGCGAAATGCCAGAAAAAGAGGATAAAAATGGAAAAGACTATCGCTTTAATTCCTGGGGACGGAATTGGTCCTGATGTAGTTAGTGAAGCTGTAAACGTTTTGGATGCAGTTGCAAAAAAATACGGTCACAAATGGAATTACACAAATGTTTTGGCCGGCGGTTGTGCAATCGATAAGTTTGGAAAACCACTTCCACAGGATCAGCTTGATATTTGTTTAAAATCTGATGCTGCTTTGCTTGGTGCAGTTGGTGGTCCAAAATGGGATAATCTTCCTTCAGAAATCAGACCAGAAAAAGCATTGCTTGGTCTTCGCGGTGGAATGAAAGTTTTTGCAAATCTTCGCCCTGCTGTAATGTGGAAGCAGCTTAAAGACGCATGTCCTTTGAAGGATGAAATTGTAGGCGATGGTCTTGATATTTTAATCGTTCGTGAATTAACTGGCGGTATCTATTTTGGTGAACGCGGAACTTCAGAAGATATGAATACTGCATGGGATACAGAAAAATATACACGCCCAGAAATTGAACGCATTGTCCGCATGGGTTTTGAATATGCAATGAAAAGACAAAAGCGTCTTTGCGTAGTTGATAAGGCAAATATCTTAAACTCAAGCCAGCTTTGGCGCCGTGTTGCAGAAGATGTTAAAAAGGACTACCCACAGGTAACACTTTCTTATCTTTATATTGATAACGCTTCTATGCAGCTTGTTCGTAATCCTCGCCAGTTTGATGTAATTGCAACAAGCAATATGTTTGGCGATATTCTTTCTGATGAAGCAAGCCAGATTACAGGTTCAATCGGAATGCTTGCATCTGCTTCTTTAGGCGATGGAAAAGGTCCTGGACTTTACGAACCAATTCACGGTTCTGCTCCTGATATTGCCGGAAAAGATCTTGCTAATCCTTTGGCAACAATTCTTTCTGCTGCAATGCTTTTACGCTACAGTTTTAATCTTGAAACAGAAGCTAAGGCAATTGAAAACGCTGTTAACGCTGTTCTTGATGACGGCTGGAGAACTGGTGATATTGCAGGAAGTCACATTGACGAAGTTAAAAAAGCAGGAAAACTTGTTGGAACAAAGAAAATGGGCCAGCTTGTAGTTGATTATTTGAACAAATAACTTTTTTGGGGGCGTTAAAGTTTTTTTTGCGCCCTCATTAAAATTTGTGAGTCTTAAATGAAAAATGTTTATGCAGATTTATATTTAACATTTGCAAAAATTGGTGCTGTAACTTTTGGCGGTGGAATTGCAATGCTTCCAATTTTACAGGACGAATTAATTTCTAAACGAAAATGGATTACAGACGATGAACTTTTGGATTATTACGCTGTAGGTCAGTCCACCCCTGGAATTATTGCTGTAAATGTTGCAACTTTTGTAGGCTTTAAAAGAGCCGGCATTTTAGGCGGAATTATTGCCACTTTAGGAATTATTACTCCTTCTGTTGTGATTATTACGATTCTTGCAAACCTGATTAGCGCGATTGACCAGTTCCCGATGGTGCAAAAGGCATTAAAAGGTATAAATGTTGCAGTTTGTGCTTTGATTTTAGATACTTCGTTTAATTTTGCAAAAAAAAGCGTTAAATCCTGGTGGAGCATAATTCTTCTTCTGATTTCGTTTTCATTGATTTTCTTTTTTAAAGTTCCTTCTTATTTGATTATTTTGGGTGCCGGATTTTTAGGGGCAATTTTTTATTTTATTAGAAAAAAGTTTAAAAAAGTGGAGCAAAAAGATGAACGAAATTAGTTTATTCGAATTATTCTGTACATTTTTTTATATAGGGCTCTTTACAATCGGCGGGGGGCTTGTTGCAATTACTTTAATGCAGCAAACAATCGTTGACCGCGGATTAATTTCTGTAGATCAGTTTTACAATATGATTGCAATTTCGGAAAGTACGCCAGGCCCAATCGGTGTAAATATGGCAACTTTTCTGGGGTACAATTTTCATGGAATTTCAGGGGCGATTATAGTTTCTATTGGGGAGGTTTTGCCTTCGCTGATTACGATTTTAATTATCGCCCGAGTGATTTTAAAATTTCGGGAAAATGCGTGCGTTCAGTCGATTTTTACATTTTTACGCCCAGTTGCAACCGGAATGATAATTGTAATTGCAGTTCAGCTTTGTGTTTCAGTTCTGTTAAATCTGCCACAAGATTATAAAATGTATCTTGTCCGCGAAAATTGGAAAGATTTTTTTAACTGGATGAATATTTCAGGATTTTTAATTCTTCTTTTTATCCGAAGAAAATTTAAAATTCATCCCATATTTATTGTAATTTTAGGTGCGTTATTCGGACTTTTATTTTATTAATGCCTCTAATGGTATTTTTTTTAATTTTGTGATATAATAACCGCTATGAGTGTACATATAAATGCCAAAGATGGCGCGATTTCTGATAAAGTTTTACTCCCAGGTGACCCTTTGCGGGCAAAATTCGTTGCAGAAAATTTTTTAGAAAATGCTGAATGTTATAATTCTGTCCGTGGAATGTTCGGTTTTACAGGATTTTATAAAGGCCATCGTGTTTCTGTTCAAGGAACTGGAATGGGGCAGCCTTCGCTTTCAATTTATGTAAATGAACTTTTTCAGTTTTACAATGTTCAAAAAGCAATCAGAATCGGTACAATCGGTTCAATTCAGCCTAAATTAAAATGTCGCGATGTTGTAATTGCAAACGCCGCATGTTCAGATTCGCATTTATTGAATCAGCGGTTTGGTTCTTTGCATTATGCGCCAACTAGCGATTTTTCACTTTTATACACAGCATATAACAAATCAAAAGAATTAAATATCAAATCAGTTGTAGGCCCGGTCGTTTCGTCGGATTTATTTTACGATGATAATCAAAACTGGAAACTCTGGCAAAAATATGGAATTTTAGGTTGCGAAATGGAAAGTGCAGAACTTTTTACGCTCGCTGCAAAATTCAAAAGAAAGGCCCTTTCTATTTTTACAGTCAGTGACAGTATTGTAACCGGTGAAATTACAACTGCAGAAGAAAGGCAAACTTCTTTCAAAGATATGATGATTCTTGCGTTAGAAACTATAATTTCAGAATAAATTGGAGTAGATTATGAAACCAACACTTTTAGTATTAGCAGCAGGTATGGGAAGCCGTTATGGCGGAGTAAAACAGATTGATTCAGTTGGTGTAAACGGTGAATGTTTATTGGATTTTTCAACTTACGATGCAAAATTAAGCGGATTTGGAAAAGTTGTTTACATTATCCGAAAAGATATTGAAAAAGATTTCAGAGAAAAGTTATTCGATCGTGTTGCAAAAAATTTTGATGCAGAATATGTTTTTCAGTCAAAAGAAAGTTTATTAACTGATGAACAAATTGCTCTTTGCAAAGACAGAGTTAAGCCTTGGGGAACGGCGCATGCGATTTTGTGTGCTCAAAAAGCGATTAACGAACCTTTTGCAGTAATTAATTCTGATGATTATTACGGACGACAGGCCTTTGAAACTTTGGGAAAGCATCTTTCTTCCATAGAAAAAGACAGCACTGAACATGCAATGGTCGGTTATGTTTTAGGTAACACGATGAGTAAAAGCGGTTCTGTAAGCCGTGGCGTTTGTACTGTAGAAAACGGAAATTTAAAATCGATTGTAGAAAATTTAAAAATCTATTATGAAGATCAAAAAATCATCAGTGAAATGGATGGCAAAAAAATTCAGATGACCGGAAAAGAATGGGTTAGCATGAATCTTTTTGGATTTTCTTGTAAAGCGTTTGAACAGTTCAACGAATATTGGGAAGATTTTATAAAAAATAATGTTCAGACTGAAAAAAAAGAAGCATTGTTGCCAGTTGCTGCCAGCGATATTATCAAAAACGGTAAAGGCATTATAAAAATGTATACTTCTTCAGAAAATTGGTTTGGAATGACTTACCCAGAAGACCGAAAAATAGTAAAATCAGAAATTGAAAAAAGAATAAAATCGGGATATTATCCTGAACGAATTTGGGAAAAATAATATGCTTACATTAAAATTTGGCGGAACATCGATGGCGGATGCTGAACGCATTTTAGGTTCGGCAAATATTATAATTGGAAGAGCAAAAGAAGACAGAATCAGCGTAATTGCTTCTGCTGCTTCTGGAGTTTCTAATTTTCTTCAAAGTTGTATTGATTCTTGCATAACCGGCTCAAATGTTGAAGGTTTTGTCGAAGAATTAAAAAATAAACATTATTCAATCTGTACGGAATTAAAATCAAAACTGAATAATTTTAATGAAGAATCTGTTTATAATAAGCTAAATCCGATTTTTACCGAATTTGAAAAACTTTTGAGCGGAATCGTTTCGTTTGGTGAATGCCCAGACACTGTTTACTGCAGAATTATGGGAATGGGCGAACTTTTGTCAAATCCGATTTTGGAAGAAGTTTTGCGTTCTTTGGGGCAAAATGTTTTGCTTTTGGATACGCGCGATTTTATCGTCACAACAGGAAATCAAAAAGAAGGCGACCCGGATTATTCAATCTGTTCAAAAAATTTTATGCCTTACCGCGATGGTGAATCTTTTTCAAAATATAGAATTTTAATTTTTCCAGGGTTTATTTGTTCGTGGTCTGGTGGAAACGGTCAGCGCCTTGTAATGGGCCTTTTAGGTCGAAACGGTTCAGATTTTTCAGCTTCAATTGTTGGATACTGTCTTTCTTCATCAAGAGTTGAATTTTGGACTGATGTTGACGGGGTTTACACTGCCGACCCAAGAATTGTAAAAGATGCAATTTTAGTAAACGATATGACATACGAAGAATCAATGGAGTTGGCTTTCTTTGGTTCAAAAGTTTTACATCCAAAAACACTGGCGCCTTTAGTTGCAAAAGGAATTGAAGCGTGGAGCCTAAATTCGCACAATCCGAAAGCTCGTGGAACTCGAATTGCAAAAGGCCCTTTTGAATCTGCAAGAAAAAATTCAATTTGCGGAATTTCGTGCCTTAAAAAAGTTTCAATGATTAGCGTTAGCGGAACGGGAATGAGAGGTCGTTCTGGAATGGCAAGCCGAATTTTTGGTTCAGTTTCGCGTTCTGGAATTTCAATTTTGTTGATTACCCAATCTTCAAGCGAATATACAATTTCATTCTGTGTAAAAGATGAAGAAGCGTTCAAAGTTCAGGATGTTCTTGAAGAAGAATTGGCGCTAGAAATTCGGGACGGATTAATCGATCCTGTCAGTGTAAAAAAAGATTGCGCCGTAGTTTCAGTTGTTGGAGATGGAATGATTTCAAACCGCGGAATTGCTGCAAAATTTTTGGATGCGATTTCAAGTCAGGATATTAACATTTTGGCAATCGCGCAAGGTTCAAGTGAACGCTGTATTTCTGCCGTAATTACCGGAAGCGATGGCGACACTGCTGTTCGGGCAATTCACGCGTTCTTTTTTAATACGAGCCAGACAATTGAAGTTTTTGCGTTCGGGGCTGGAACAATCGGCGGAACTTTGATTGATCAGATTAAAAATCAGCAGAAAAAGTTTAAAGAATCGAATATTGATTTAAAAGTGATTTGTATTGCAACGGGTCACAAACTTTTGCTTGATGAAAATGGCCTTAATCTTGAAAATTGGCGTGAAAATTTGAACGAATCAAAGGCTGTTCCAAAATTAGAAGAAATTTTAAAATTCGTTCACGAAAAAAAATATCTAAATCCAGTTTTTGTAGATTGTACTGCAAGTTACGATTTGCCTGAGCATTATCTGGAAATTTTAAACGCCGGAATGAGCATTGCAACTCCGAATAAGCGCGCAAATTCCATGAAATACGACTATTACAAGGCCCTTCGCGACACTGCAAACAAAATGCACCGAAGATTTTTGTATGAAACGAATGTTGGGGCGGGGCTTCCGATTATTGATACGCTTCAAAATCTTTTTAAATCTGGTGACCGGCTCACTTCTTTTTCGGGAATTATGTCTGGTTCTCTTTCGTATATTTTTGGAAAACTTGATGAAGGCATTTCGTTTAGCGATGCTGTAAAAGAAGCAAAATCTTTGGGATTTACGGAACCTGATCCTCGTGACGATTTAAGCGGAATGGATGTTGCCCGAAAAGCGCTGATTATTGCCCGCGAATCTGGAATGAAAATTGAACTTGATGATATAAAAATCAATCGGCTTTTCCCGGATGATTTTGACGATTCTGGAAAAGTTGACCAGTTTATGCAAAATCTTCCAAAAGTTGATTCTTATTTTTCTTCAAAAATTCAGGAACTTAAAAAGCAGAATAAAGTTTTGCGAATGGGGGCTTCAATTCAAGACGGAAAAGTTTCTGTTGGCGTAATGGAAGTTAGCATTGACCATCCTTTGTATGGCGTTCGCGGTGGTGAAAACGCTTTTGTATTTACAACTGACCGCTACAATCCGATTCCGCTTACAATCCGAGGTTATGGTGCGGGTGCTGGCGTTACTGCTGCCGGAGTTTTTGGCGATATTTTGCGAACAGTAAGTTTTAATATTTAATTTTGAGGTATTTATATGGAAAAATTTGTTCTTTCGGTTTTAGTTCAAAACCATGCTGGTGTTTTAAGTCGTGTTTCAGGGTTATTTTCTCGTCGTGGATATAATATTGAATCTTTAACTGTGTGCGAAACTGGAAATCCGGGGCAGTCAAGAATGACAATCGTTGTAAATTGCGATCAAAATCTTGTTGAACAGATTCAAAAACAGCTTTCAAAATTGGAAGAAGTAATTTCAATCAAAATTAATGAAAAATCAAAAACTACACAGCGCGAAATGGCGTTAATCAAGGTAAAGGCTCCTGGCGAAAAACGGGCAATTATCATTGGAACTTGCGACATTTACCGCGGACACATTGTTGATGTTGACACTGATTCTGTAATTGTAGAAGCAACTGGAAGCGAAGAAAAAATTTCAAGTTTAATCCGCCTGCTTGAACCGTTTGGAATTTTGGAATATGTAAAAACCGGCCTTACTTCGATGGACAGAGGCTCAACTGTAATGTAATTATTTTAATTTGCACCAGATTTCGTTTAAAAAATCGTAGGAATTCGTTTCCGGGGTTTCTTGAATCTGGCAGATTTTAAAATTTTTAATTTGAAGTGAAAAATCGTATTTTGACAGCTTTTCTTGGATTAAAGAAGGGCTGTTTTTTTTAAGAAAAGTTTTATTAATTTGTGCAAAAATGATTTTTTCAAAAAAAATTGCAGATTTTGTATTGATTTTTACGGAAAAAAACAGATTTCCATTTTCAAAACTGATTTTTTCTATATTAATTTGCTCTAATTCTTTTTTTAAC
>CAVHIX010000081.1:0-8531 GCA_963636135.1 Anaerovoracaceae bacterium | reverse complement strand
CTGCAAATGTTGGAACTTCGGTTTATTTAAATCAGGTTACAAAAGATGGAAATGTTCAGGCTCATGATTTAGTAATCAGTGGTACGGCTAAGAGCAATTCTGGGGATGAAAACGGAAAAGTTACAATTTACCCAGTTATTAAAGACACTGAATATACGGATTTAGGCTTTACAACAAAGAGTAACACAGATTGCTCTTGGACTATTACAATTCCGGGTGAAAAATTTACTACTAGTACGGAATCTGGAAATTACGACAATGTGGACGAAATAAATGGTACGATAAATGCTTATCACTACAATATAGTTCTTCTTGCAAAAGATGAATTATCTAACGAAACTAAAAAAGATGTTTCTGCAATATACGATGTTGCAGGCCCTACTCTTTCTATTGATAATGTTTCAAGCGTTGTAACTTACCAGGAAGAAACTACTCTTAAAGTTGATGGCGAAACATTTAAAGCTCAGCCAAATGTTGGATATGTAAACGATGCTGTTACATTTAAAGGAACTGTTTCTGATAATGATAAAGTTGTTTCTGGTTATCATGTATTCTATGCCGTTCCTGCGGATAAATTAAGTGATTTATATGCGGCAATTAATTCTAAAGAATATGCGCCATTTAAAGAATATATTCTTGAAGAATTAGAATTAAATGGAAAAGCAATAACTGAAAGTGATCCAAAAACAGGTGACGAATTTTATTACAATACTTCAACAAATGAAACTGTAAAAGTTAATACTAAAAAATACGCAAACGGAAATGATGTTGCAAATGAAAGTATTTTAGTTTGCCATATTGAAGCAAAAGACCGCGCCGGAAACGAAACTTTATATGTTTATAAATATTCTTCTTCAAATACTGGTTATAACGATGAACTTGTAATTCATCAGTTTACGGATTACCCGCAGATTGCTCTAACAAACGGCGATTTAACGGTTTCTGATTCTGATAGTATTCAGGCTGGAACAAACCTCTTTAACCAAAAAGATAACAATAAACTCGGTATTTTTGTAAGCGACGATGACGGAATTGGTAAAATTCAAGTTTATTACAGAAAATATGGTAGCAGTGAAGAAGATAGTCCATTGTTAGATGGTGAAGGTTACGATGCTGGCGGAAAAACAACTAGTTCAAGACAAGTCGCATTAGAACAAACAACTGCAACAAAATTGCCAGAAGGATTCTATGAAATCTACATTACTGCAAAAGATTCAAAAGGAGTTGAAGGTAAAACAGACATATTTGCAATTTGTATTAGTAACGATTCTCCTTCATTTACATTTATAAATCCTGCAAAAAATGAAGAAGTTTTTGAATCAGCTGTATTTACTGCATCTGGTTCTGTAAAAGGTCAATTAAAATCTGGAACAACAATTAAACGCGGAACAAAAGAAATTACTGTAAATGATGACGGCACTTGGAGCGATGAAATTACTTGTGTAAAAGTTGATGAAGATGGTGATGTCATTTATACCGATGATAAGCCTACAAATGTTGATTTACCAGATACGACAGATGAATATAAAGTAACAGAAACAGCAAAAGATGGAACTGTATCAGTATCATGGGTAAAAAATGGAATTTCTACAACAGATGGATTACTTTACACTCTAAATTATTCTGTAACGGATCAGTTTGATCGTGAAACTTCAGATTCTGTTTCATTTAAATCTGACTTTGTAAAACCTATTGTAAAATTAAATAATGCAAGCGACAAAGTATATGTTGGAACTTCTATTACTACAATTTATACATTTAGTGGTGAAATTGTTGAAGCTAATGGAGTAGAGTCTCTTGAATATTATATTGCTGATGGAACTGAAACTGACCAAACAAAGTGGAAGTGGGAAAATGCAGGTAACCAAAAGCAATTTAGTGCAAGTGTTGATTTTAGTGGCAAAACTAGTTCAGATTTGACTGTATATTTTAGAGCAACTGATGCTGCAAAACTTGTTTCTGCAAATACTGCTGATTCTAAACGCGAAGTAGTATTCTTATCTTCTGGGCCTAGCTTTAGTGATGTAAAAGTTACTTCTAATGGAACTGAAATATTGGCACAGAATGGAATTTATTATGCAAAAGGCTCATATACAATCAGCGGAAAAGTAACATCTCCGGCACTTTTAGAGGATACAAAGGGAAAATATATTTCTTATTCTGAAGGAAAGATTTATGTAACTGGAACTTCAGAAACATATGAATTTAGTAAAACATTTGATAATCCGACTTCAGGGTCTAATACTGTTGTATTTACGGCAACTGACCAGGCAAAACAGTCTAAGGAAGAGCGCCTTTCTGTAGTTGTAGATACAACTGCCCCATCAATCGATATAAGCAGTGTAAATAATGTTGTAACATACGATGAAGACAAAACATTCAATGTAAACGGAAGCACATTAAATGTAAAAGCCGGAACAGGTTATGTAAACGGAACAATTACGGTTTCTGGAACGATTTTGGACGATTACTTTGTAAGCGGAAGTTGGGTTGCAAAATCTGGAACAAGCGAAATTGCAAAAGGTGATATTACTTCAAGCAAGTTCAGTTTTGATATTGACACAACAGAAGGCACAAATAATGAAGATCTTACAATTGAAGTAACTGCAACTGATAAAGCTGGAAACATTGCAACAAAAACATACACATACAACAGTAAAAATCTTGTAATAAATCAGCTTACAGATTACCCGGTAGTAAGTTTAACAAATGCAAATGATACAATCACAAGTGTAGATAACATTTCTGAAGGAAATAACCTTTTTGCACAGAGCGGAAACAACAAACTTACAGGAACTGTAACTGACGATAACGGAATTGACACAATCGAAATTCAGTATAAGAAAGCAAGTGATTCTAATTATTCGTTATTTACAAAAAATCCTATTTCAGTAAATGGAAAAACAAGTTATTCATTCAGTCAGGAATTAAAAGATTCTAGTGGAAATGCCCTTGAAGAAGGTGAATACAATGTTCGATTTGTTGTAAAAGATGTAGATGATGGAAAAACAAAAGCCGTAACACTTACAACTACAGCCTTTACAATTTACATTAGTAATGAGTCAGCAAAAATCAGCATTGAAAGCCCGACTGCCGGAAGTTACTGGTCAGATAAAAAAGAGGTTACAGTAAGCGGAAAAGTTACTGGAGCATTAAAAGATGGATTAAAACTCACTCGCGGAAATGTAAAAATTGATGTAAATTCTTCAACTGGAGAATTTACAGAATCAAGTGATTTGTCAAAATTGTTAAATACAATAACACATGAACCTACTGAAAATAGTGGAATTACAAAAAATGGCGAAACATACACTGTAACATACACATTCTTAGACCGATTTAATAGAAGTTCAACAGCGACAACAACATTCTTGTTTGATAATGTAGCGCCAGTTGTGGAATTGAACGACAACACAGAAGATTATATTCCAACAAGTTCAAAAACATATTCAGTTTCAGGAAGTGTAACAGAAGATCATTTGAACAAAATTTACTATTCTTTGGATAATAGTGATTGGTCAAAAGAAGTTGGTACACAGAAAGATTTCAATTATTCAGCAGATATTTCTGGAATTAGCGCAAATAGTTTTACAGTTTACTTTAAAGCAATAGACGATGCCGGAAACGAATCTATTGTTGTAAGCCGAAAAGTAAATAGAGTTGCTGCACCTGCAATTCAAATGACAGAACCTTTTGATCGTAAAGGGGCAACTTCATTCTATAAAAATGGTAAATATAATGTAAGAGTTACGATTGATACTACAGCATTGAAATCTTTGGTTGTAAATGACGGAACAAGTGATACTGATGTTACAGATAAAATTAGTGAAAATCTTTATTCTACAGAATATAGTAAATCTGCAAACTTTAAATTCATTCTTAATGATAAGGCAGGACAGACTGCAACTACAAGTTTTGATGTAACTTACGATGTAACAGATCCTGTTGTAGAAGTTTCTCAGGTTATGCCGATTGTAACAAGTTCAGAAATTGAAGAAGTTAAAGAAGCTTTAAAGACATACACGAACGGTGCTGTAAACGGAACGATTACTGTTTCTGGAACTTCAAGTGATAACGATAAAGTTAGTATTTCTCAGATTTCAATTTTGGACGAAGAAGGTAATACAAAATATTCTGCAACTGTTGGTGAAACTATTGCAAGTGAGTCTCCAATTTCTGTTCCAACTGGAGTTACAAATAATGTAAATAACTATAAGTTCAATATTGATACAACAAAACTCACTGAGGATACTGGTTATACAATTAGATTAAGTTCAACTGACCGCGCTGGTAATACTAAAGATACAGATTATCCGGTTTATGTTTGCCAGGCAACAGACATTCCAACAATGAGCTTTAGTAATGGAGACATTTCTATTACAGATGAAACCAAAATTACAAGTGGTTCAAATCTGTTTGGTATGGGAACAAATGAACTCTACATTACAGCAGGCGATGATGATGGTGTTCAGAAAATCACATACACAGTTGACGGTGGAACTGCTCAGACTTTAGTTGAAAATAAATCTAGTACATCTGTAAGTGCAAAACTTAATATTGCAAGCCTTGGAGCCGGAGTTCATAGCCTTAAATTTACTGTAACTGATATTAACGGAAAAACTCAAAATTTCCCAAGTGAAGATGGCACAACGATTAAAGTTGCTTACGATAACGATGTTCCGGACATTCAGGTTGTAAAATTGGGTGAAAATACTTACTCAAGCGGAATGTATGCCCCTGCAAAATTTGAGACAACTGGTAATGCAAAAGATTCAAGCGGAACAGTAACAATTTATGTTCGCGAAACTGGTTCAGATGGAAAATCAACTGATAGTCAGATTTGTAAAGTTCTAAATTGTTCAACTACAGAAGTGGCATGGACCGGCAAAGAAGTTGAAAATAGTGAATCAGGAAATAAAGAACGAGTATTTGTTGCAAAAGATAAATATGGTCGCGAAAAAGAACTTACAATTAAGTATGTTGTAGATAATGTAGCGCCAGTATTTAAATCTGAATATATTTCTTTAAGTGGATCTATTAATAGTGCATCTATTTCTACTAAATTAAGTGAATATAATGCTGATAATACTTGGTTCTCTGGTAATTCGTTTACAATTTACGGAACTGCTGTTACTTCTGGAGATGTAACTAATCTTCCAATCGTTGAAGATCATCTTAAACATGTAAAACTTTACAAAGGTTCTGTAAGTGAAGATAATCTTGTTTCAACATTGACACCTACAGGAAATAATCAGTTTAGCGGAACTATTAGTTTTAATTCAAACGGAACTAATTATTTAGTTTTGGTTGCAGAAGACGACGCTGGAAACAAATCAAGTAATTTGAGTGTTTCTGTAAATATTGATACAGAATCTCCTACAATCAGTAAAAATGAAATTTATCTAACTACCCCTTTAGAAGATACAAGTGCTACAGCAATTACAGAAAAGTCTGTTGTAAGTAGTGATAAACTTTATGTTAAATACACAGTAAAGGATGAAACAAGTGGAATTAAATCTGTTGTATTGTATAAGTCTGCTCAGAAAGTTGTTGAAATTGGTAGAACTGATTATGCTTCTCCTACAGCAGGTGAACAGACAGGCGTAATTGAAGTTGATGTTTCTAAGTTTACTTCTACAGTCTATGATTTCTGTATTGTTGTTACAGATGTTGCTGGAAACACACTTACAACTGATTGTCCAAACTTTACTCTTGACCGGGAAGCTCCAAAAGTAACATATTCAAGCCCGAATGCAGGTTCTGAAGTAAACAAAATAATTGAAATTACGGGAACTATTTCTGATACAAATGTTCCAGATGATTGGAAAATTGGATTAAAAATTAAGGCATATGGTGAGTCTTCTTCTTATGCTGATGTTAGTGGTGTAACTATTAGTACTAGCAAAGAAGATGATATTACAAGTTTTAAAATCAGTGGAATTGATACAACTAAATATGATGACGGCAAAACTGAATTTGTTGTAGTTGCAACTGATAAAGCCGGAAACACAATTACTGTGCCTACAACTGATGATGAGATTAAAACTAAATCTCTTATCGTAAAAATTGACCAGGATTCTGATCGACCTGTAATCAGTTTGAACTCAATTAGTACTTTGGGAACTACAACAATACAGAACGGAACAATCGCCGGAACAATTGACGACGATGATGGAATTAGTAAGTTTGAAATCTTAGTTTTGAAATCTAGTGAAAAATTGGATCAGAAAAAAAAAGAAAAAATCAATGCAGCTGCTTGGGTTAGTATTACTCCAACGAGTGGAAGTAATAACTGGTCTTACACTTATGGAAAAGAAAATACAAATCTTGATGGCGATTACAAAATCTACTTTAGAGTAACTGATTCTAAAAATGGCGTATTTATTTCTTCTGAAACAGATTCAGAAAGTGATGCTAAGGTTAAACTTACTTGCCCTAAAGTTCAGTATGCTGGTACAAATCAGATTAGTTCTGCAGTTTCATTTAGTATTGATACACAGCCTCCAACGATTAAGGCCGTTAAATACAATGTAAATGGAACTGGCACAACTTTTGAAGATTCTGCTTGGAAGGAATTGGCACTTAATACTTTAGTTGGTGGACAAAATTACAAATACGGTAAGTTTAGACTTTTGACTTACGATACAGTAACTCCTCAAGATGAATTAAAAGTTAGCCTTACAATTGGAAATCTTGAATTGTCTACAGCTGCAACAGATTCTAGTAAAAAAATTACATTGTCTGCAGTAAAAGATTCTGATACTGGTTATCTGTATTTTGAAACTCCTGTTGTAGATTTTAGCACTATGGCAACTGGAAACTACAGTATTACCGCTTCTTCTAGTGATAAGGCTGATAAACCGGCAAATTATTCTATGACGATTATTGTTGATAATACTGCCCCAGTTACGATTAAAGATGTTTCTCCAACTTCAAAAGAAGAAGTTTCTGGTGATATTACAATAAAAGGTCAGGTTTCAGACGATTCAACTGCAAACTCTGGAATCAGCGAAATGTACTATGTTCTTCCAAAATCTACCATTACAAGTACAGATGATGTTGACGCTGGAGATAAAGCAGATGACCCAACTAATTTTGGTTCAAAATGGGTAAAAATTGAACTTGACGGCTCAACTGTAACATGGAACTTTACAACTCCAAGTGGTAGCGGACTTTATACTGAATCTTCAAATATTGGAGATGATTATGCAGGTTATAAAGATTCTTCAAGCGATGGAATTTATAATATTCCTGTATGGTTTAAACTTGTAGATAATGCTGGAAATGTTGGTTACAACACAACGGAAGCAACTATTCGTTATAATCCAAATGCACGAAAACCAAAAGTTTTAATTACTAGCCCTGAACATACTGATTGGGATAAAGATAATAGCAATTATGGTTATGTTACAATGGGCGGAACAGTTCGTATTACTGGTATTGCAGAAAGAGGTTCTGGTTGTACAAGTGAAGAATCTGTAAAAGCCGTTTATCTTCAGTTTGATATGGATGGCGACGGTACTTTTGAAAATGGTGTAAATAGTGCTGGTTCTAAAATTGATGGTTGTCCTTATGAAGTTAGCGATGTTGTTTCAATCCCTGGTACTAGTGAAAAAGGTATTTTGGTTTCAGGAACAACAAGTTGGAAATATGAATTAAATGTTTCTGGTTTGACAGGTCTTATCTATACTTCTGATGATCCAACTGTTACAGCTACTAAAAAGACTTTGAATGTTCGAGCCATTGCAGTTAATAATGAATATAATAGTACTCAACTTGCTGGTGCTTGGTCAGATGTAGTTCATATTTCTGTAAATAATGAAATCCCTGCATTTGATAAAGCTGCAGAAGAACTTCGTCAGTATAGTGGTAAAATCTTAATCAGTGATGGAAATATTTCTGGCGGAACTCTTGTAAAAACTATTAGTTACACAGAAGACGAATATCTTTCTGGATTAAACTGGTATGTGACTGGAAAAGTAAGTTCTAAAGCTGGTATTAAGACGATTACTCAAACAAGTGGAAACTCTGTTAGTACTTTAATTGAAGTTACAAAGGATTCAGACGGAAATCCTAGTGTTACAACCGGTTCTGAATATGTTCTTAGTACATTAAAAGATAGTGGTTCAATTACAAGTATTACATATCTTATTCCAATGAATTTGACTGAATCTTCTACTGGTTGGAAAGTTACTATTGAAGCTACTGATGCTGCTGATAGCGGAAGTAAAAATAATAAAGCTACTTACAGCGTAAATGTTGATAATGCCGCTCCTACATTTGCAGATACAAATTCTACAAGTCCAGAAACTCTTGGCGACATTATACTTTATTCTGGTACTTACGGTGAAACTCAGTTAAATACTACTGGAAATAAAGTTCAAAACTCAAACGGAAGTTTTACACTTGCAGGAAGAATTAATGAAGCGGGTAGTGGATACAATAAAGTTCTCTTCTACTTTAAGCGAACTAATTCTAGTGGAAGCGCTGTTCGTGTTTATAACCCAATGGAATCTCATGGTATAGATAAT
>CAVHIX010000080.1:0-8665 GCA_963636135.1 Anaerovoracaceae bacterium | reverse complement strand
CAATATTATCTTCAAATTTTTTTTCTAAATTTTCAATTTTTAATACAACAGAATTCGGTTTTTCACAAAGTGGAACCTCATCTGCAAAAATTAAAACAAAACTACCTAAAATCATAAACAGAAAAAATATTTTTTTCATAAAATTCCCCTATAAAAAAAGGGCCTCAAAAAGAAGCCCTTGCAATATTAAAAATTAGAATTTTGCTTTTCGCTGGCGAACTCTTTCTATATCTTCGCAGAAAAGTTCTCTTAAATCGTTTAAGCCAAGAGCCATCAAGGCCATTCGGTCAATTCCGATTCCCCACGCCAAAACAGGAGCATCAATTCCCATAGCTTTTGTAACTTCTGGTCTAAAAATTCCTGAACCACCAAGTTCAAACCAACCCAAAACTGGATGTTTAATATGAACTTCAACCGAAGGTTCCGTAAATGGAAAGTAACCTGGAACATATTTTACTTCAGTTGCGCCAGCAATTTCTGTGGCAAACATTTTCAAAAATCCTAACAAAGTTCTAAGATTTGCCTGTTCACCGATTACAATTCCTTCAGTTTGATAAAAGTCTGAAAGATGAGTTGCATCAACTTTATCATAACGGAAACAACGAGCGATTCCAAAATATTTTCCTGGAACTTCAGCTTTGTGCAACTGATGAGCCGACAAAACTGTTCCTTGCGAACGAAGAATCAAACGGCGGGTAAATTCTCTATCAAAAGTGTAATTCCAACCTCGGCTTCCAGAATCACCACCATTTTCATGAACTCGTGCGATATTTGAAAGATATGGTTCTTCAATCGATTTTGCATGAGTTGGATTTTTAATTCGGTAAACATCGTGAATATCGCGAGCGGCATGGAACTGAGGCATAAACAAAGCATCGCCATTCCAGAATTCAGTTTCTACAAGCGGACCATCAAATTCCTGGAAACCAAGCGAACAAAGTTTATCTTTAACAGATTCCAAAAATTGAACATACGGATTTGTGCGACCAGGAATAAGGCGTGCCGGCTGAAGAGAAATGTTATATCCGCGGAAAGTTCCGTTTTTCCATTCCCCAGAAGCAAGCATTTTCGGAGTAACTTCTCCAAGTTCTTTTCCGGTAATTCCAGCTTTTTCAAGAGCCGCTTTTACTTCAGCAGCCTGAAGAACCAATTTATAAGTTACAGTTTCTCGTTCAATGATTTTAAATGGACTATCTACAGCACCGCGTTTTTTTGCAAGAGTAGAAATCGTTTCAAATTCTTTTTGTGAAAGAAGCGATTTTTCTAAAGTGCCGTTCGCATCATTTAAAGCCTTTTTTAAAAGTTCAGAAGTGATTTTTAATCGTTCTGGAAGTTCTGCACCACTGTATTCAGCTTTTTTTTCTGCATTCATTTTTACGATTCCGTCTTTTGAAAGAGAACCAAATGCTGAACCAATGTCTTTATTTTCTAATTTTAAAGCAGAAGCAATTTCTGGCAAAGTTAACGAACCTTTTTCTTTTAAAAGATTGATTACTCGTTCTTCAACAGTGCCGTCTTTTGCAATCGCTTTTCCCATATCTGTAATTTCAAAATATGTATGCGGAACTCTTGAAACTTCTTTTAAAAGCTCTTTACCGCCAAGCCAAGAAAAAGCCTGATTTGCGTGTCCTTCTTTGTAATCCAATTCTTTTATAAGGCGTTCAGAAGTTAATTCGTCATCTGCTGAATACTTTAAAAGAACTTTTGTTTCTAGTGGGTGTAAATTTTTAATGATGTTTGTAATGTCCATTTTTCTACCTGAATAACTAGCGAACTAAGCGAATGTGTTGGGAATATTCAGCCATATTAAAGCCACGACTTCCTTTGTAGTAACGCTCGCGATATTTGTCTGCATAGTTAAAATTTCTATACTGTTTTGCTTTTACGAAATACTCGATTGCAGCGCGTGTAACTTCCATTGCAACTCCAGTATCGTAATTAACATACATAGTATTATAGTAAATTCTTGCTTCGTCTACCATAGGTATGTATTCGATTTTTATACTTGCAGTCTTATCTTTAAAATCTCCAGTATAAATTTCACTACTGATTTTTGCATTATCATAAACGATTTCTTCTTTTGATAAATCCACTTTTGGAGGATTAATTAAATCTTGTACATCGTCTGCAAAAATACACTGAGCCACCAAGAATAAACCTAAAAAAAGAATTGATATTTTTTTCATATTTCCGTCCTTATTTTTCTAATTATATATTATATTTAATAATACCTGTACTTTAATATTCTATTCGTTTCTAGGAAAAAATCAAGTTCAACCGAATACCGCCCGGAAATTATTCCAATTTTTGGCAACTTTCTGATTATAACTTTTCCGCGGATTTCTTTTGGTTTATTTTTTATAATTTCACGATAATGTTCCCGAATCGCATTTTTTAATGAATTTTTAGACGCTTCAATAATTCCATCAAAACCATCTGAAATTTTTCCAAGTCCTTTCCCCTGAATTTTATCAAAATTGATTGAATGCCACATTTTAAACTCGCGAATCATCTGTTCAGAACGCTCAAATTCGACCCAGCAATTAAATTTTCCGTCTTCAATCCACGGTTTTGAATAAACAATTTTTTGCCCAGAATTTGAAATAGAATTTATTTCTGAAAATTCAAACGATTCTTCAACATTACGGATTTTATCTTTTGGGGTATACGAAAAATTCCAGCCATAAGTCATTCCATTCAGCAAAAATTGCGAAAGTTCTTTTATTCTGCTGATTGGAAAATCAAATTGCCCAGCTTGAGTATCTTGAGCTTCTTTTAACTCCGGATATGCGTCAAGTTCAGCCCAAAGCGGCATACGAATTTTTTCCTGAATAGAAATTTCCTGCGAAAATCCTGAAAAAATTAAAAATAATGCAAAAATTAACGAGAATACGCGCTTTTCCATACTCGAATCGGGTAAACTCCCATTCTTACAATAAAATAGAACCAAGATACAACAAATCCAAAAAGATGAGTTAAATGCGCAACACCTGCAGAAAGGCCTGTAAATTCAAAAAATAATTCAATCGCAGCATAACCAACAACCATTAATGGAGCCGGAATTGGAATAATCCAGAAAAGATAAATTACTGCCCGCGGATAAATAATTGCAAACGCCAGCATAATGCCGAATAAAGCCCCGCTCGCACCCAACAAAGTCGCATTATTTCCGGTAATAACATAAACGAGAAGCGAAAAAAGCCCGCTCAAAAATCCAGTTACAAGATAAAGCAGGATAAATTCCTTTGAACCAATCGCTTTTTCAACCGCAAGCCCAAAAAGTAAAAGGCCTATCATATTCGAAAAAAGGTGATTAAAATCACCATGAACGAACATATATGTAAACGGCTGCCAGAACATTTTCATTCCAATGCAAAAATCTTTATTAAGCGACATTAAATAAGAAATTGAAACTTTATACTGAACTGGAACATCTTTTAAATTCAAAAAAACATAAACATTATCAAGCGTAAAAAAGAAAATAAAATTTAGTACAACGAGAAAAATTACAGCATGAAAATTGGAATATTTAAAAGGTTTGCGCAAAAAATTGAGTGTCATTTATTTTCTTCTGAAGAAATTTTTAAACTTGGGTCGGCATAAGTAATTCTGTTTCTACCATTTCGTTTTGACATATAAAGTCCATCATCAGCCTGGCGAACTAATTCCGTTGCTTCAGTTACAGGATTTTTTTCTGCATTAAAAACAGCTACTCCCCCAGAAATTGTAACTTTCATTGACTGGCCTTCAAAACAAAAATCGTGATCCTGAATATTTTTACGGATTCTGTCTGCAACTGTAAACGCTTCTTCTTTTCCGGTATTGTCGAGCAAAACAGTAAATTCTTCACCACCATAACGACTTGCCAAATCGTATTCGCGTAAACTAGATTTTATAATATGCGCAACTTCAATTAAAACATAATCTCCACATTCGTGTCCGTAAGTATCGTTAAACTTTTTAAAGAAATCGATATCAAACATAATTACAGAAATTGAATTTTTATGTTCCATCGCTTCGTAAAGTTTATCCGAAAGAATATTATAGAAGAAATATTTTAATTTCAGTTTTGTCATCATATCAGTTGACGAGCGTTCGATTAAAACCGCATTATTGATTGCCAAAGCGGCCAAATCCCCAATTTCAGTAAGCTGTTTTTTTTCGGCATCTGTATAATCTGTATCTGTATCAAAAACTAATCGTTCACCCAAAAACAGAATTCCATTTATGTGATTTCTCTGAAAAAGCGGAATAATCATTGTAGCACTCAATTCTTCGAGCAATTTTAAGGCATAACTGTTCGGGCATTCAGATCTTACATATTCAGGGGTTAAAGGCTTTTTTTCTGAAGTTAGAAGTTCTACAATCGAATCTGTATAATCAAAATCGTAATTTTTTTCTACTAGCGGATTTAAAATACTTTGTTTTGTTTCAAGAATGAATTTTTGAGTATCAAGACTGTCGAGCATAAAAACGCCAGCATTTACAACATGAAGTTGCGCCATACAGGTAAAAGTGATTGAATCAAAAAGTTTTGAAATTTCTAAGGTTGAACAAAGAGAACGAGAAATGTCTAATAACTGCTCTAAATCGTAAATTCGTTTTTCATAACTTGCAGTGAGATCTTTGATTTTTTCTTTTAACTCTTTTACCGTACTCATTTATGCACCTTATTTCGCATTTGTAATTATAGCATAATTTTTCATGATATCAAAGAAAATTGACCAATTTGCATGCTGCTGTTCAAGTAAATCCGTATTATCCCTATTTCTAGATGACATCATTAACACTTTTAAATTTGAAATAATTTCACTTGTCGGCTTTTTTGAATCCTGAATTAAAAGATCAATAATTTTATACAAACTGTTTAAAGTGTTCGTTCCTTTTGAAACAATTTTTGCCGCTTCATTATTAATTGAATTTATCATTGCTTCCAGTTTTTTCATAAAATCTTGACTTTTATGCCCATTTTTTAAGTTACTATCAATCGTTGAAAGAGAATTCCGTTTGCCACCATTAAATGAATCTTCAAACTCCTTTATAGTTTCGGCAATTTCTACTGAAGCATACACACAATTCGAAAAATCTGTTTTATAAACCGGATTATTAAAAAATCCTTCAACAACAATATCGTTTAAAAGCGACCGAATTCCATCTGAAAGATAAGTATTTATAAAAGTTTTTAAAACCTGCATTGGCGTAATCTGAGAAAATCCCAGTGGCGAATCTTTTTGCAATTTTTCATTCGTTTGAAAATTATAACCATTTAAAGTCATTAAGAATGTATTTGAAAAAAGTTTATCAAGATTTTTACGAACTTTATCATCTTTTAATTCAGATTTTATTCGCTGTTCGTCAGATTTAAATCGCGCCCGCATCATTTGAGCAAATCTTTTTGACGCAAATTCGTTATATTCTGCAACGGCAGGTTTATAAAGCGGATCATTTTTACTCAAACAGATTAAAAGTTTTATTCGCTCTGGGGAAAGAACATTTTTTAAAATGGAAGAAATCTTTTTTAAATTTTCGATTAAACCGTTCATCCAATCTTGCGGAACCGAACCATTATACCGCAGATTTGCCAGTGCCTGAATTGCATTTACAGTTGCCGTTGTAATCGTGAGCCCTTCAATCTGAAAATACAAATCTTCCAAAAAACTCGTGAGGCGCGAAAGTTCAGCAGATTTATAAGTTGGTTTATATTTGTGATCCAAAGAAACAAAATTTGAATCGAAAACCTGTAGCATTGTAACAAAATTGAATTTACACAAATCCGCAAGTTGATAAAGTTTATTTAAATCTTTGTCAATTTTTCTAAAAACATCAGAATTTAATTCATTTAAAACTTTTTCTAATCGCTTTGACTGTTTTTCGTAAATTTGAGAATTTGTAAAATTTGTAGAAGTTTCAACTTCTTTTTTGCGTTCGTCATACGAAAGGGAAGAAATTTCTTCTTGAGATTGCGACGAATATCCAGAAAGCACAAGTTGCGCTTCGTATCGCGTATTTTGCGCAAAATCTGGACTTCGGATTGTAAGCGACAAAAGTTCTTGCAGGGGAGAAGTATTTATATACAGAAGCCGAATCGCTTCCGCAAAATTTCCAGTCAGTTCACCATCTTTATAAATTTCTGGTCTAAACTGACGGATTTCTGATTCAATTTTTTTTGCCTGAATTTTTTTCTGCACTTCCGGCGAATTTCTGTTAAACAAAAACTCAAAAAAATCTGTAATCTTCTGAAAAAAACTCATAACTAATATTTTACATTTAAAAAACTGAATTTACAAGATAATTTTTAATTCATCGATAATCTTTTTAAATTCGTCACAAGCATCCTGAATCGACTCAACGCTTTCCATATTAACGCCAGCAACTTTTAAAGATTCAATCGGGTAACGACTTCCACCAGATTTCAAGAATTTAAAATAATCTTCTCGTTCTTTTTCGCCACCATTTAAAACTTTTTTTGCAAGTGCCAATGCCGCAGAAATTCCTGTTGCATATTTGTAAACATAAAAAGCAGTGTAAAAATGCGGAATTCTCAATCCTTCAAGGTCGCTGTTTTCTTCAAATTCCATATCCGGACCAAAATAAAGTTCCAAAAGTTCACGATAAGTTTTTCTTAAAATCTCGCTTGTTAAAGGTGTTCCAGATTCAACCATTTCGTGAGTTTTTAATTCAAATTCAGCAAACATTGTCTGTCGGTGAAGCGTTGCAAGAATATCAGATGCCCTCATACTCAAAAGATAGGCCTTCATTTCCTTTGTTTTAGCATTTTTTAAAAGATATTCAAAAACAAGCGCTTCATTGAATGTAGAGGCAACTTCCGCTTCAAAAATCGTGTAATCGTAGCTCATAAACGGATTATTATGCACAGAATACCAGGAATGCATTGAATGTCCGCCTTCGTGTGCCATTGTAAAAACATCGCGAATTGCATCTTCTTTATAATTTAAAAGAATGTACGGATTTCCAACATAACAGCCACTAGAAAAGGCCCCCGACCGCTTTCCAACATTTTCGTATTTATCAACCCAACCATTTTTAAGGCCTTCACAAAGCCTATCAGTATATTCTTTTCCGAGCGGGGAAAGGGCATTTCTACAAATTTCAACGGCTTCATCATAAGATGTTTTTGTTTCTACGGATTTTACAAGCGGAACATAAACATCGTAATGCTTTAATTTATCAAGGCCCAAAACTTTTTTGCGAAGAGCATAATACTCATGTAGAGTGCCTAAATTTTTGTGAACACATTCAATCAGATTTTTATAAACTGAAACTGGAACTTTATTTGAATACAAAGCCGCTTCCAAACTTGAAGGATAGCCTTTTGCCTGTGCGTAGAAAACATCCTGATTTACAGAACCGGCATACAAAGCTGCAATCACATGCTGATTTTCTTCAAATTTTGCATAAAATTTTTTATACGCTTCTTCACGGATTTTTCGATCTTGATTTTCCATAAAAATTGAAAAAGTAGACTGCGTTAATTGCAAATCTTTTTGCCCGATTTTTACAGAACCAAAAGTTTTATTCATATCAACATTTGTTAAAGCTTCAAATGCCTCATAAGAAGTTTGCGCCGTCTGATTTTGAAGATTTAAAATTCGTTCTTCTTTTTCTGAAAGAATATATTTTTTTAAATACAACGATTTTTCAATATAGATTTTAAAATCTGCAAATTCCGGAAGATTTTTCCATTCGTTTAATTTTGATTCTTCAATTGCCTGCATTTCCGGATTAAAAAAACTGATTTCCGACGCCATTTTTGTATATTCCATCATTGCGCGGCCATATTTATCGTTTGCTGTGGCATCATTTGCATCCGCAGATTGTAAAAGCGAAGAATAATGATAAACCGTTTCAATTTTTAAACTTAAATCCTGCAAAGATTTTAAAGCGTCTAAAAAAACAGCCGAAGATTCTGAAAGGCGGCCCTTAAATGCCAAAACTTTTTTTGTAAGCGAAGAAATCTGTTTTAAATCCTTTTCCCATTGTTCATCATTTTCATAAAGCGAAGAAAGATTCCATTTATCATTTTGCGGAACATCTTTTCTATTTGGAATTATATTTTGATTCATAAAAAAATTATAAAAGATTTTCGTTTTTTTGAATACGATTTTTTAAATTTTCTTAATTGACAATTTTTTCAAAAAAATTTAAATTTATCCAACTTAAAAAACGGCCTTGCAAGCATCAAATGCTAGTGAGGCTATTTTTTTTGTCAATTTTATATTTAATAAAGGAAATTTTATGCCAAAAACAAAATTCGAATCTGCTATTTTTACAGCAATTACAGCCTTTTTTATGGTCTACATTATGACCGTTTACAACATTGCAATTGCAAACGAAAATTTTAACAATTACACATTTTTAGCTGCAATCAAAGGAATGTGGATTGAATACATAATCATCGGACTTTGCGCATTTTTTATCACAAGCAGATTAGCCCCAATTTTTGCATTTAAAGTTGTAACAAAAGAAACTCGCCCAATCTACATAATTTTTGCCATTCAAACATTTATGGTAGTCTTTCAAGTCGCATTTGCAAGCATTTTAGGCGTTTTTCATTCTTACGGATTTACAAAAAATTTTATCCCGAATTATTTTTCAACATATTGCAAAAATTTCATAATGGCATACCCAATCCAACTTTTACTAG
>CAVHIX010000079.1:0-8805 GCA_963636135.1 Anaerovoracaceae bacterium | reverse complement strand
CAGTTCAGTTCAGTTCAGTTCAGTTCAGTTCAGTTCAGTTCAGTTCAGTTCAGTAAAAAATAATTCTCTTTTAGATAAAATATTTTGGAAAAAAGACCGGTTATGTTCGTGAAAGCGAGGCGTGAGCGGTCTTTTTGTTTTTAAATGAATTTTTAAAATAAATGGGAGAAATTTAATGAGATTTTAGATTATAGATTTTAGAAAAACTGTTCTTGGGGAAAGTTTAAAATGAATTAACAAAAAAATAAAATCAAAATTAAAATTAATTAATTGAGGAGATTTTTATGAAAAAAGTAAAATTTTTAATTGCTGCTATGCTTTCTTCTACAATGATTTTTATGAGTTGTGCCAACTCTCCTTCTGATTCGTCTTCTGATGAAAATAATTCCTTAAATGCTGAAAAAAGAGCATTATATAATTCAGCTTTGTTAAATACTTCTTGGAAAGCAATGTCTACTTCGTATGATGATGCTGTTTATGCTGATACAATTGTTTTTAAAGAAAATGAGATTATTTATGGTGGAACTTCTTATTCTATAAAGAATAGTGATTTACATTTTTCATCAGAAGGTGGAAAATATAAATCAGGTTCTTCTTATTCTCTTGCAGTTGTGTTTAATGATATTATTTGGAAGATGTCTCCTGGTAAGGCTTGGGATCCAAATTCTAAAACTTTTGATTCATCGATGAAAGTTTTAAAATTTGCTAATATGAATTGGAATTGGTGTATGCCGTATAGTAAAGTCTCTTCTAGTGATAGTAGTTCTAGTTCAGAATCATCTTCAGAAACTGTAACTGTATCAGGTAAATATACTATTAATCAGGCAAAAGGTTCTACTATTAATTTTGATAATGATAATTGGACTTTTAAGTATAATTCTTCATCAAAAAATGGTACTTATTCTCAAAGTAATAATGAAATTACAATAAAATATTCAATTGGTTCTGTAAATGCTAGTGCTGTATTTACAGTATCAAAAGATGGTGATAATGTAAAATTAACTGGTAAGTCTGGTGATATTCAAACAATTGTTGCAAGTGCTTTTATGATAACAGATTCAACTGCGTTATCAAATGGTGTTGTAACTCTTACTGCTAATAATTAGAAAATTAAATGTATCTTCAAAAAGGTCTGCACTTTTTAGGGGCAGGCCTTTTTTTATGTTTATAAATTAATTTAAATTAAAGAAAAGTTGAAGAAGATTTTGTAAAAAAATTATTTTGTATCATAAACTTCTTTTCTGTGTCCTACCTCGACAACTATAATCAAAAGTTCTTCATCAATGATTTTGCAAAGAAGTCTATAATCGCCAACACGATAACGCCAGAAACCTAGAAGGGTCCCCACGAGTGCTTTTCCTCGAGAACGAGGATTTTCTAGTTCTATTAATTTTGAGATAAAGGTTTGAATTTGTTTTTGAATAGGCTTATTAAGTTTTAAAAATTCTTTTTCTGCTTTGTCTGAAAAACTTACTTTCATAATCCTGCCTTAGTAAAAACGTCTTCTGCAGAAACGGCTTTTTTCCCGGATTTTAGAAATTCATTCCAAGCATTAGCAGCAGTTTCATAATCTTCTTTATCTTCTTGGCATTCAATTAAGTAACTCTCTAGAGCTTTTGTCATAAACCAAGAACGAGAACAACCTCTTTCATTACAATAAGCTGTTAGAGCATCTAAAACATCAGTCCTAATACTAAAACTCATAGGTTTAGTAAGAATTTTTTCACGAGTTTTCAAAGCTGTTGCCATAATCATGCCTCCTTTTTACCATAAACACAATTAATATTATAAAGTGCTATTATTATTAATAATCTTAACAGTAATAACAGAATAATGCAATCAATTTAATTGTTTTTATAAATTAATTTAAATTAAAGAAAAAGAAAAGTTTATAAATTTTGATTTTAATGTTATAATTTAAGGAAAGAGAAAATAAAATGAGTAGTTTATTCTTTTTTGGAAATTTTTGAATCCCTGTTTTTAATGGAGCATTTGATGGAAAATAAAAATTTTGACCCGCAGATTGAAGAATTATTGAATAATGTGCAAGACCAGTCAACAGAGATTTCGTTGGAGCATTTTGATACTGAAAAGGTGTCGTTTACATCGAAAAAGGATTTGTTTGAGCCTAAAAAGGCGGCTTCAAAAAGTTTGCATGATGTTGATTTGAGTAAGAAAGAATTCCCAAAGATTGAAAAATTTTTAAATGACAAATCAAATGGTTTTTACGATATTCAGAATTATTATAAAATCGCGTTGGGCGGGGAAAGCAATGCTCAAAGGGTTCATACGGTTCTTTCAAAATATTTGACTTGTTCTGACCCTAAGGACCGAACGGTTTATCGTCAAAATATTGTGACTTCCTGGTGGGAATTGATTCACGAACTTGCAAAAAAATGTTCAAATCTGGAACTTCCGATGCCGAAAAGAATGCTTGTTCGTTATGGAATTTTGCTTCCGTCTCTTTTTAGGCCGGAACAGAAAGAATTTTTTTCTAAGATGATTTTTGAAAATCCGTATAATGAACCGATTTTGTATCTTGACGAATGGTTCAAAGAAATTGCGTCCGGACGATTGACGAATTCTATGACGGATGAAAAGCGTGTTTCTCATAAGGCGGCGACTGTTGAAGAAGCAAATCAGATTGAGCAGACTAGACTTATGCAGCTTCAGGCGAAAAATTCTGGAAAGCTTCAGAGTGCGGAAAATATTTTGAGCATTAAAGAAAGCGAACGAAATATGCTTGAAGAGGAATTAAAAGAAAGGGTGAATGAACTTTGCGAGCATCATGAGGTTTTGGGTGCGGAAAATCATTCTGAACCTTATTCGGAAAGTCAGCAGAGATTGTTTGCAGAAATTTCAGACCGTTTGCATCGTCTTTCAAAAAATAATAAAGAATTGGCGAGGGCGTTTTCTGATTGGGAAGAAGCGAAAACAACTTATTCGAGTGTTGAATCAAAATTGGATGGGGCACAGGAAGTTCGTTCGGCTGATACTGAAGCGATAAATATTGAGTTTGCGACTGTTCGGCAGATGGCAAAAATGACTGTTGGGCGACAAGGAAATCAGTTTCCGATTTTGACGAGGGAATTTTATCACTGTATGGAAAGTGGGACTGGAACTCGTGAAAATGTGATTTCAGTTTTGAAATGGATTGAATCGGTTGATCCGGGGGCTTTTTGCAGAGTTCATAAAAATGTTCCGAATCGAATTGTGCCGTATGTTCTTCTTTTGCCGACTTATGGCGACCGTGGATTTTGCTGGGAACCTTTTGACCGTTATAATCGCGTAACTAGTCGAGGGCGAATCGTTGTTCCGATGTATCCGCGTGATTTGAGAATTGCAGTTTTGACGGCTGTTGCGGATTTAAGATGGCAAGTTGCAAAGGAAAAGGCAAGTTATTATTGGATGGAAGAGGGCCTTACCGGGCAATATTATCAGTACATCGACCACATGAAATTAAAGGGCGATTTGAAGGCGTTCTTTATTGAGGATTATATTTTGTGGATGACAAAGGAATCGACAGGGGTTCAGCGACTTGAAAAGGAAGTTCGTGGAATTTTCTGGCGAAATATTCCGTTCCCAAAAGAATTGAAAGAAGATTTGCGAAAACGCTCGCTTGTTTATGATGAACTTTGTGTAAAAGATAATAATCGCGCTATGAGTGATGGATATTGATTTTTGAAAAATTGTGCTTAAAATGACGAACGATGAACAGATTGATATTTTAAAAAAAAGCGGATATGAAATCATTCAGAATAGAAAAAAATTTATGTTTGGGCTCGATGCCTATCTTTTGTGTGATTTTGCGGAAATCCGTAATAATGAAAAGATTGTTGATTTTGGAACTGGGACTGGAATAATTCCGCTGTTGCTCGCTGATTCTCGTGCGTCTCAGATTTTTGGACTTGAATTGCAGAAAGAATCTTTTTTGATGGCGAAAAAATCTGTTGAATTAAATGGCCTTGAAGAAAAAATCAAAATTGTTCATGGTGATATAAAAAACGCTTCTAATCTTTTTGGAAAGAATTTTTTTAATGTTGTAATTTCAAATCCGCCGTATATAAAGGTCGTTTCCGGAAAATTAAATCCGGAAGAGGCAAAAAATATTGCCAGACACGAAATTTGTTGTACTTTGGAAGATTTATTTAATTCAGCAAATAAAGTTTTAAAGTCGAATGGAAGATTTTATATGATTCACCGGCCTGAGCGATTGGACGAGATTTTTTATTTTGCTGAAAAGTCTGATTTTAAAATAAAAAGAATGCGACTTGTTTTCCCTTTTGCTGATAAAAATCCAACAATGGTTTTAGTTGAGTGTCGAAAAAATGCGAATTTGGGAGTAAAAGTTTTGTCTCCGTTAGTTGTTTATGAAAAGCCTGGAGTTTATACAAAAGAAGTTTTAGGGATTTACGAAAGAATTTAGGCTGTTTAAAAAGTAATGGTGATATGGATTTCGAAATAACTTCGGAATGACATAATTGTTCAAATCCAGAATGATTAATTGTTTGAATTTATTCTGGAATAACATTAGCATCTTTTTAAACAGCCTTTTGGTTTATAAACTTTCTTTTAAAGAAGAAATTAATCCTGTCATTGATTGAATTTCTGATGGAATTATGATTTTTGTAGATTGGCCGTTTCCGACTTTTTCTAACGCTTCAAGGCTTCTGAGTTTTAATGTTGCAGAATCGATTTTTACATCGCGTAACATTGCAAGTCCATTTGCTTTTGCTTCCTGAACGACTTTTATTGCCTCTGCTTCACCGGTTGCTTTTTGGATTGCAGCTTCTTTTTCGGCTTCAGCTTGTAGAATCATGGCCTGTTTTTTTCCTTCAGCTTCTAAAATTGCTGCCTGTTTGTGTCCTTCTGCAATTAAAATCTGTTCGCGGCGTTCTCGTTCTGCACGCATTTGTTTTTCCATTGCTTCCCGGATTGCCTGCGGAGGTTCAATATTTTTTACTTCAACTCGAGTAACTTTAATTCCCCAAGGATCTGTGGCTTCGTCGAGAATTGATCTCATTTTTGAATTGATTACATCGCGGCTTGTGAGCGTTTCATCGAGTTCAAGTTCACCAATTATATTTCGAAGTGTTGTTGCGGTAAGCGTTTCGAGGGCACTCATCGGATTTTCAACGCCATACGCATAAAGTTTTGGGTCTGTAATCTGACAGTAAACGACTGTATCGATTTGCATTGTAACATTATCTTTTGTGATTACGGGTTGCGGCGGGAAGTCAGAAACTTTTTCTTTTAATCCGACTCGTTTTGCGATTTTATCTATAAACGGAACTTTTAAATGAAGTCCGACCTGCCATGTTTTGTAATAGCCGCCAAGTCGCTCGATTACATACGCTTTTGATTGTGGAACTATTTTAATATTTGAAATAACTAAAATAATTACAACGAATAAAATGATTGCAAAAATAATTTGAATACTCATATTTCCCCCAATTTTGAAAAATTATTTTACTTTTAAAATGTTTCCTGAAATTTCGCTGATTGTGCAAATGTCGTTTTTGTGTAATTCCTGGTTTTCGTACGGAAGAACAGTCCAAATTACACCGTTTTGCGTTTTCGCTTCGATTTTTGAATTAGTTTGTAAATCTGCGGTGATTGTAACTTTTTGACCGATTAAAGAATTGACAGAATCATGTCCGTTTTTAATTTTAAGTTTTTTTTGAATGAAAGGCCTTGTAAAAATTAAAAAAACGATTGTAAGAAGTGCAAAAATTAAGATTTGCCATTTAAAATCCAATTTTGTAAGTGATAAAAAAATCATTACAAGGGAAGAAAGGGCAGCCCAAATCGTTGTAAGGGAAAAAGTTAGAACTTCGATTACGACAAAAAGAACCGTTAGAATAAGCCAAAACCATGGTAAATTTGAATAAAAAAACTCTATCATGTTTTTAATTTATCATGGAATTGGGCATAAGTCGAGAAAATAAAGTGATTTTAAATTAATTTATTGTTTTATTTTAGCTAACATAGCTGTCCAAGGAATTTATAATGTCTTCAACTGCACCGGAAGAAGAAATTGCTCCTAAACATGCAATGCAGGCGATTGTTGCAACGATTCCCCAGCTTAATGCGATTATTCCGCAAACAAGACCGGCAGTCGCCATTCCCTTTGATTCAGGCTTTTTTCTTGAAATTGAACCAAAAATGATTGCAATGATTCCGCAAATTGAACCAACCCAGCCCATTCCGGCAACTCCACCGCCTAGGGAAATAAATAAAGCAATAATTCCTAAAACCAAAGACGCAACAGCCATTTTTCCTTCCTTTTAGTTATTTTCAGTCCAGTTTTTAATTCCGTTTATAATATCTGAATCTAAAACATGTTCAGCTCGGCAAGCATTTTTTTCTGCTTGTTCTTCCGGAACGCCTGCAATTTTTACAAAGAATTTTGTTAAAAGCTGATGACGCGAATAAATATCTTCTGCTTTTTTAAGGCCCTCTGGAGTCAGCGTTATCATATTCCCCAGCCCGAATTCAATGTAGCCAGTTTTTTCTAGAATAGACATTGCACGACTTACGCTTGGTTTTGAAAATTCAAGATAATTTGCAATATCTACAGAGCGAACAAATCCATTCTTTTTTTTGAGGATTAAAATTGTTTCAAGATAGTCTTCGCCCGATTCGTACATATTTACCTCTAAAAGATTTATAATTTAACTTCGTTTACAAGTTCTTTTGATTCAATAAAAGATTTTATATTATTCAATGAAACTTCAGCAATATTTGAAAGTGCTGTTGTCGTTAAAAATGCCTGATGCCCAGTGATAATAACATTTGGAAAAGTTAAAAGACGCGCTAAAACATCGTCTGTAATAACTTCGGATGAGCAATCTTTAAAGAAAAAGGCACTTTCTTCTTCGTAAACATCGAGAGCGGCCCCGCCAATGTGTTTGTGTTTTAAAGCGTGAACAAGGGCCTTTGTGTCGATTAAAGCGCCTCGCCCAGTGTTTATGATTACGGCATCTTGTTTCATTTTTTTCATATTATCGTGATTGATGATGTGCCGAGTTTCATCTGTGAGCGGACAATGCAAACTTAAAACATCGCTTTGAGTAAAAAGAGTTTCAAGATCAACATATGTAAAATTATTCTGTTTTGCCCAATCGTTATTTGGGAAAGGATCGTAACAGATGATTTTCATTCCAAATCCGCTCAAAATTGCAGCCATACAACGACCGATTTTTCCTGTTCCGAGAATGCCGGCTTTTAATCCGTATAAATCGCGGCCAGTTAGGCCTTCAAGGTTGAAATTAGTAGTTTTTGTTCGTAAATAAGCTTGAGGAATGTGTCTTGTCAGCGAAAGAAGAAGGGCAACTGCATGTTCTGCAACTGCATGTGGAGAATACGCTGGAACGCGAACAACCTTAATATTTGCGTTTTTTGCTGCTTCAAGATTTACATTATTAAATCCGGCACAACGAAGAACGATTAATTTTATTTCTAAATCTTTTAAAATATTAATTACAGTTTCATTTACAACATCGTTTACAAAAACACAAACGGCGTCAAATCCCTGTGCTGTGAGAGCAGTTTTTTCATTTAATTTAAAATCAAAAAATTCAATTTCGTAATTAAAATTTTCATTTTCTTTTAAGAAAGCTTCTTTATCGTAAGAACGAGAGTCGTAAAAAGCTATTTTTACATTATTCATTTAAAACCTCTTTGTAAGATTAAAACTAAAACGCGTAGAATTACGCAAAAAGCCACTAGAGAGATATTATATCATTTTTTTCAAATTTTATAAATGTTCTTTTAAAAATTTTAAGAAATCGGATTCTGTAAGTGGTTTAGAATAGAAATATCCTTGAACTTGATCACAATTGATTTTTTTAAGGAAGTCTCGCTGAACTTTTGTTTCAACACCTTCAAAAATCGTTTGCTTATTAAGATTTTTACTTAAATTTACCAAAGTCTGAATGAAAACTGCATCTTTTTTATTTAATTCGCCATTTTCATTTGTAGAATTTAATAAGAATTCGCGGTCAAATTTTAAAATATCAACTGGAATTCGGGTGAGCATATTTAACGAACTTTCTCCGGCACCAAAATCGTCCATTGCGACTCTAAATCCGTTGTTGTGCAAAAGATTTGTAATTTCAAGTAAAGTGTCGTCTTCGATAATCGAGCGCTCAAGAATTTCAACTTCAATATAATTTGAATTTACATCGTATTTATTGAAGACTTTCATAAATTCGTTTATAAAAGTTTTTGGATTTGTGTGGATTCGGCTCATATTTACGGAAATTGGAACAATCGGTTGCGAGGTTGAAAGTTGTTTTTGCACGAACTGGAAAACTTTTTCGTAAACATAAAAATCAAGCTTTTTTACAAATCCATTCTTTTCAAATAGCGGAATAAATTTTGCCGGAGGAAGAAGGCCCATTTTTGGTTCTTGCCAACGGACTAATGCTTCGGCACCCACGATTTTTTCTGTTTTTAAATCAATTTTTGGCTGATACATAATGAAGAATTGACCAGTTTCAAGGCCTTCTTGCATATGTTGTTCCATATATTGTTCTTCGTTGATTGTTTTTAAAAGTTTTGAATCGTAAACGGCGTACTGATGCATTGCGTCATCTTTGATTGTAGAACGCGCAAAAGATGCTTCCCCGATTAAATTCTGAATTGAAGTTCCGAGTGCTTCCGTTGAATAGAAAGAAAGCCCGAATTTTGGCGTGAAAGGAATATCGTACGCTTTAATATTTTTATTCATTTCATCAAAAAAAAAAAAAAAAGTTTGAAGCGTTTGTTCTTTATTTTCAACTTTTATAAGAGAATAAAATC
>CAVHIX010000078.1:0-8811 GCA_963636135.1 Anaerovoracaceae bacterium | reverse complement strand
GACATAACTATTGGTATGATATTCGTAAAGTTGTAAATGAAGCGGCTAGCTCTAATGGAACTTTAGGTCAGGACTGGGGAACTTTAGGCTATATGGTTGGTGAAGACTGGGACGGAAACGCTGCCACTTTACAGGCTTCAGTTGTTGATCCATTAAATTCTAATGGCTTTGGTTTACAGTCTTGTTTTGACTTCCCGGCATATTATCAGGTTGTTCAGGGATTTGCTATGGAATGGGGTGGAACAACTAGCGGAAGTATTACAACAGGTTTAAGTTATTTGTACAAAACATATTCAGAAAAAGGCTATTCTTGTAAAGAAGATGACGGATCTTACAAAACTTATTACCCGAACTTTATGCTTTCTAACCATGACCTTTACAGAATTGGGGATTTAATTAACAAAAAATACAGTGAAGGCTACGAAAGCGACAATTACGCAAAACGAAATATGGTAATTATTGCAGCACAGGCCGCTTATTCAGGACCGATTACAATTTACTACGGAGATGAAATCGGGGATCATTCAACAGATAAAAGCGGATGGTATGCAGATAATGTTGCTCGTTCTTCTGGAAAAATCAGCGGATTTAGTTCACGCGAACAAAAAATCCACGACTGGACACAAAAATGCCTTGCCGCTCGTGCTGACCACAAAGCCCTTTGGAGCGGAACAAACACTCAGATTACTGGAACAAGCGATTTTTATGTTGCAAAAAAAGTTTGCGACGGCGAAACAATTTATATTGCATTCAACTATAATTCTTCGTCATCAAAAACATTCAGTGCAAGCGGAAAAGATTTAATTTCTGGTCAGACATTCAACGGAACCGTAACCGTTCCTGCTCTTTCTGCAATGTACATTCTTGCAAATTAGGAGAAGATTATGAAAAAACTTTTTAATTTTTCACTTTTTGCATCGATTATTTTTTCGTTTTTAATTTTTGGCTGTGCAAATTCGATTGAAGAAAATCACTCTGTAAATGACAGTAAAGAATACGGCTATGTAACGCTCGGTGCAGAAGATTCTGTTCCTTTGGAAAATATTGCCTTAAACAAGTCTTCCCGTGCACTTGATTATTCTTCTTTGGGCGATGCGACTATAAAAGTTTACTATTTTGAAGATTCAAAAATTGCTTCAACACAGGCAGTTACGGCTCCAATTTCGGAAACTGGTTCTGGAACATTCACTCTTTCTGAAATCCCTGCAGGAAACAATCGTGTAATTGAAATTAAATCCGGCGTGAGTGGGGCAGTTTTGTACTATTTAATGGACAAAGTTACTGTCGGCAATAACGGTACGGTTTCTGTAACTTGGGATTCAACTCCGATTGGGGCTGTTTACTACAATTTAATGCTGAACGGAACTGATGTTTCTTCTTACGGAACTACAGAAAAATCTAGTTATGAAGCAAAAATTAAGGCTCTTGGCGTTCATGCAAGTTTAGTTGATGCCCAAGCCATTGCAAAAGGAACAGAAGGTTCAACTTGTATTTTAGACTACGGAACTGTAAAAGTTTCTGCTGCAGGATGTTCAGGCTATTCTTATCAAATTACAGATATTTTAACTCAAAAACAGACAATTTCTGGCTCTTCTTATTCACAAGAATTAACGGCAACTCCAGGCACTTGGAAACTTTGGGTTTTTGATTCTACAGGTGCAAAAGTTGAAACAAAAACACTTGCAGTTGCAGAAGGTGCGGTTACAAATGTTACTTTAACTTATAAAGAAGGCGGAGTTGATTTTAGCGGTAAAACAATTATTTTTGTAAAAGCAAGTTCAGCTCCAAAAATTTGGGCATGGGAAGATGGTGGTGCTGAGCTTTCAAAATTGGCTGGTGCAACATGGGAAAATCAGCCAACAATGTCAGCGGCTACAACAGATTATATGACTTCTCCTAGTGGCTGGTACATGATTGACTATACAGACTACGCAACTGGAAAAGTAATTCACTTTATGTTGAACAGTGGTAGTGAAATTACAGGAAAAGCTGGTACATTCTGGTATGACGGTTCTTCTTGCTCAAGTACAAACCCTTCTCCTGTTAGTTCAGAAGGGGAAGTTGTTGTTTCAGTTGAAAACCCTGCTGTTCCACTTCCTCCAACAGTAAGCATAGATTACAAAGAAGGTGAAGATGTTTCACTTTCTGGCTCAATCACATTCACTGTAACAAGTGAAAATACAGACCTTACAAGCGGAACTTATACAATCGGCACAAAAACAGGAACTCTTTTGGTTGGAACAACGACTGTAAAACTTTCTGCTGCCGGCATTACAGACGAAGGTGAGTTCACGGTTAGTGCAAGCGTTACAAACGCAAAGGGAAATGATTCTTTAAGCGTAAAATTAAATGCAGCAGACTTAACGAGCATTGTTCCAGACAGGCTTGGTGCTTATTACACTAAAAAGGCAACTTCGTTCAGTATCTGGTCGCCTAATTCTAGTAATGTAACAGTTGATGTAACTCCAGTTGGCGGAACAACTACATCGTATACTTGTGAAAAAGGCTTTACTGTAAACGGCGATTACCCTGACACAAATAATATTTATGGTGTAACGGTTTCAGGCGATTTGGCTTTGGCTGAATATCAGTTTAAAATCGGCGGAGTTGCAGTTCGCGACCCTTACGGAAAAATGATTAAATATGACGGAAATCAGCAGAAAACAAATAAATTAGCTGATGGAACTGAAAACGGATATAGTTATACTTCTTATGCAGGACCAAGCGTAAATATTGTAATGGATATGTCGCAGACTGACCCTACGGACGGATGGGCAGAGCGGCCTGTTTTAGAAAATCGTTGTGATGCAATTGTCTATGAAGTTCATATAAATGATTTTACTTCTGATTCAACTTGGGGCGGTACAAGTACAAATGCAGGTAAATTCCCAGGAATGACAGAAACTGGAACAACATACTCAAGTGGTTCAACAACTGTAAAAACTGGTCTTGATCACTTAAAAGAACTTGGAATTACTCATGTTCAGCTTTTACCGATGTACGATTTTGCAACAAAATACAACAATACTTTGAATGATATTTATAACTGGGGTTATGACCCTGTAAACTATAATGTTCCAGAAGACAGATATTCAACTTGCCCTGGCGATTATGTTGAACGAATCCGCGAAGTTAAAAATATGATTAATGAATTCCACAAGAATGGAATTAGAGTAATTATGGATGTAGTTTACAATCATACTTTTGCAAAAGAAATGTTCAGTTCAATTTCGTCAAGCTATTACACTTCAGGCGATTTGTCTGGCTGTGGAAACAGTACAAATACAGGAATTTCAATGGTAAGTCGAATGATTCGTGATTCTTTGGAATATTGGGCAGAAGAATATAATCTTGACGGTTTCCGTTTTGATTTGATTGGAATTTATCATACTTCTGCTGTAAAAGAATGGGGCGAATATTTAAATAATACAAACTCTGAAACTAAAGACAGAAATCTTTTGATGTACGGCGAACCATGGAACGGATATGCAACTGATTCAGAAGAAAGTGCAAAAGTTAGAATGAGTGCTGTTTCAGGTTTAAGTAATGCTCATGTAGGCGTATTTAATGGAAAGTTCCGTCAAAGTTTAAAAGGTGCAAACGATGCGGCTGCAAGAGGTTATATTTTTAATGTAAATGAAGATGATGGAACGGCTTATGCTGCAAATATTGCGGTTGGCTTAAAAGGTTCAGGAACTTCACTTGATAAAACAGGCTGTAGCGACACATCAGGAACCTGGACTCGCTTTTTTACTGCAACTCCTGATCAGTCTATAAATTATATGTTTGCACACGACAATCTTTGTTATTGGGATAAGATAAAACTTGCTTTCTCTGAAAATTCAATGTCTGTTACTACAAATAGTGATTATGCAAAAAGAATTGTTAAGTTCGGTCATGGAATTTTGTTTGTATCGCAGGGAATTCCGTTTATGCATGCAGGTGATGAAATGCTTCGTACAAAAGAAAAAGGAGCTGGTTCAAGCATGAGTCATAATAGTTATATGGCTGGAACTGCAACAAACTCAATTGATTGGAGCTTAAAAGTAACTAATAAGGCAGTTTTTGATTATCACGCAGATTTGATAAAACTTCGCAAGGCACATGATGGTCTTCGTTACAGAAACGGCGTTGGAACGACAGAAACAAGCGGAAATGCTGTAAAATATTATGTTCAGGACACCGATGGAACAAAATTGTGCATTGTAGTAAATCCAGCTGATAATATTGCAAATCCTGTGAGTGGAACAAAAATCTTTGATATAAACGGTTTATCACCAACTTCAACACAATGCGAAGGAACTGCTGTTACAGTAATAAAATATTAGTCAATATAGCAATGAAGTTTTACTACATTTAAATTTTTAATTAAAATCCCTTTTTTTGCTGAAAACGGCTTAAAAAGGGATTTTTCTTGCTTTTCTGAAAATCTGACTTTAAACTTTATTCATAACAAAATAAGGTTGGATTTATGAAAAAGTTTTTAGGATTCATTTCTCTTCTTTTATCTTTAATTTTTATTTCAGGATGTACAAATTTAGATTCTGTTGATACTTTTAGCGAAACTGGAACAATCAGTTTTGGTTCTAGTTCTCGTTATATTGATGCAACGGAAATTATAACCGCAGATGTAAAAGTTTACGGATACGAAATGGCGGTTATTTCTGCCGCGAATGTAACTATTTCTGGCGGAAGTGGAAATTATACAATCGAAAATGTTCCAGTTGGAAAAAACAGAATTATTGAAGTTATAGGCTACAAAGATTCTGCAAAAACTGTTCCTGTAAAATATCTTTACAAAGTTTTAAACATTACAGCCGGAGTAAATACGGTTGATACAATAAAAGACAGTTCTGATTCTGCAAAAGGAAAAGCGTATTTAGCCCTTTTAAATAAAGGCGTTGATATTTCTAGCGTTGATTTAGGTGATTTTAGCGGCGTTTCTAGTGCATATCTTTTTGATGCAGATAGTTTTGCTACTGCTTATAAATCAGATTCTTCTGTAAAAGCGTCTTCTTATATTCAAACTGCAGGAAGCGTAAACTTTACAAATATTTCAAATGCAACAGGATACACAATTTGGATTGACGACCCACTTTCTTCAAAAGTAACTCTTTCTGGAAGTGAAACTAGTGCAAGTGCGACAGGCGTGGCTCCTGGAACTTGGGATGTTTATGTAAACAACGGTTCTTCTACTAAAAAAGTTGGCGGCGTAACTGTAAAAAGCGGAAGTTCTGCAACTTATTCAGGATTGATTGGAAACGCTTTGGCTGGAAAACTCTTTATTTTTGTAAAAGCAAGTTCTGCTCCAACAATTTGGGCGTGGGAAACTAACAGTGGAACTAACTTGAGTGAAAATCTTGACGGAAAGTGGGATAATCAAAAAACAATGGATGCCGCTACTTCTGATTATATGAACGACCCTGAAGGCTGGTATATGAGGGACTTTACTTCTGCCGGTGCATTAAAAGGGGTAGGAACAATTTCATTTAAATTGAACGAAAGCGACCCTGAACTCAGTTCTGGAAAAACTGCTACTTTCTGGTATGACGGCTCATCTTTCTATGATGAAGACCCGACTACAACTCCAGTTTTAGATAGCGACGCAACACTAAGCGATATTAAGGTAAATAACGATTCTGTTGGCGTTGTAACTGAATATTTTGTTCCGTACAAAACTACAAGCGTAACAATCAGTGCAACTGCAACTTCTTCAAAAGCAACTGTAACTGTTTCTCCAAGTACAGAAACAACATTGACTGTAGGAACTGCAAAAGACTTTACAATCAAAGTTACTGCCCAAGACGGAACTGAAAAATCATACACGATTTCTGTAACACGAAACGCAGAAATTGCAAACGATGTAACTTTAAGCACAATCAAAGTAAACGGTTCTTCTATTGGAACTTTAAGCGGAACAAGTTTTACAAAATCCCTTACAGGTTCAGAAGATTCAATGAGCGTAACCGTAACTGCCGAAGCAAACTCAAGTGCAGCAAAAGTAGTTGTTTCTGACGCACAGACAGTTTCTGACGGCTCTTCAAAAACATTTACAATCAGTGTAACAAACGGGACTGGTAGTGCAACTTACACGGTAACAGTTTCTTATACAAAGAAAGAAGCAAATCAGTATTACTGGACAAACAAAAACGGTTTGGTTGGTGCAAATAAAACAATTTCAAGTTTCTCTGATTGGACTGAAAGTATGAAAATCGCTCAGGGTGCTGCAAATGATGACCCTCGAGTTTTTGCAAACTGGTCAATGCATGAAAATCCAAACGATGTTTATGCTTTGTTTGCCGCTTATGATGATACAAATCTTTATTTAATGGTTGAACTTTCAAATGTTCAGGATATTGTAGCTCCTGGTGAAAATTATCCGGCTAGCGATAATGGTCAGTATTGGAACCGCGGAACTCCATTCTTCTTTGCTTTTGAAACTGGAAAGGGTACTGGCGGTGACGGCTCAATGGTTGACGGAAGTTATGTTTGGGGAAGTCAGGTTCAGTTCTCTCAAAAAAATGTTGACACGATGATTGTATGCCATTCAAATCCTTCAAAAGGAACTCCAGGCTTATTCCGAACAAATTCTTCTGGTCTTTTTGATTATAAAAACGGATTGTGCGAAACATTCAGTGCAAATGGAATTGATGTAACTTGGGACGGTGGTGCAAATAAAACTCAAGGATTAGTAAGCAAAAATCTTTACGGAATTAAAGCGTGCGGAACAGGCCAGGGCCGTCTTGCTGCAAATATTCTTACTGACGAGTATGTTGATTTTAATACGCTCGGTCATAATACAGATTTGGATTTAAAATGGCAGATTACAATTCCACTTTCTGCATTAAAGATTTCAAAATCCGAACTTGAATCAAGCGGAATCGGCGTAATGTTCGTTTTAAGTGACGGTGGTTCTGGAATGGACTGTTTACCTTGGGACGAAGCAATGATTAATAACGCTGCAACGCCATATTCAAAAGATGAAAGTACTTCGGCAGAAAAAGAAGATTTGGATGTAATCACAACTTCTTTTGCTCGCATCGGTCATATGTAATCTTATAAAAACTTTTTTTCTAAAAATAGAACGCCCTTTCTAAAAATGAAGGGGCGTTTTTTTATGTGAAAAATGGATGCTGAAATAAGATTAAGATAGTCTGAAGTAAACTATTTTCTTGACGCAATATAGGGTATATCCTATAATAATACTATGAATGAGTTTACAGTTGAATTTTATGAATCTTCTGATGGAAAATGTCCTTCGTTGGATTTTATAAAAACTCTTGGGGTAAAATTACGAGCAAAAGTTTTTCGTGATTTAAACCTTTTGGAACAAAAAGGAAATGATTTGCGTCTTCCTTATTCAGAACATTTGGATGATGGAATCTTTGAATTAAGAACCATTCAAGGAAATAATATTGTAAGAAATTTGTATTTCTTTATTGTAGGAAAAAAAATTGTAGTTACTCATGGTTTTGTAAAGAAAACTCAGAAGACTCCAGTTAAAGAAATTGAAAAGGCCAAAGAGTATCGAAAAGATTATTTTGAACGAAATAATATGTTTGGAGGTCAATTATGATTTTGAAGGACGCCTTAAAAGAACAAATGAAAGATGCCTCTTTTAAAAAAGAATATGAAGCATTGGAATCCGAATATGAAGTTATAAGTTCTTTAATTGATGCTAGAAAATCATGTAATATAACTCAACAGGAACTTTCAAAAGTAACAGGAATTGCTCAGTCAGATATAAGTAAAATTGAAAATGGCTCAGGAAATCCTACTTTAAGATTGTTACAAAGGCTTGCAGACGGCTTGAATATGAGTTTAAAGGTGCAATTTGTACCAAAAGTTCAGATGTAAGATTTTAAAAAATGGAACTTTTCCAATCGTCGGCTTTTTTTGAAAAGATTTTGTAGGTTTCTTCGAAAGTTTTAAGCGTTTTTTCAAGCAGATTTACATTTTTTTGTTTTGCCGCCGCATTTAATTCACTTGCAATCTCTTTTAATTTTGTTGCGGAAATTGCGGAACTGCTTCCTTCAAGTGTGTGACTTATTTTTCGGAGGGAATCAAAATCGTTTTTTTGAATTGCGATTTTTGCTTCGTTTATAAAACTTTGAGTTTGGTCTTGAAAATCGAATAAAATTTGGCTGCCCAAAAATTTTTCGTTTGAAATTGTGTCTTCAAAATCTTTTACTGACCAAATTTCGTCTTCTTTTGGTTCTTCTGATTCTGTTAATTCCGGAAGGAAAATTACGCTTTTCCACTTTTGAATGATTTTTTTTACATCTTCTTTTTTGAAAGGTTTTTGTAAAAAATCGTTTATAGAAATGCTCGGATTTTCAATTAAAGTTTCTTTTGCATTTGCAGAACACAAAATTATTATCACATTCTGATTGAAATCTCTTATTTTTTCTGCCGCTTCGATTCCTCCTAAAGTTTGCATCTGGTTGTCCATAAAAATCAGGCACAAATCTGGATTTTTTTTTGTAATTTCAATCGCTTCCGTTCCGTCTTCAGCTTCAAAAACTGTTGCCCCAAACTGAAGTAAAAATGTTTTTAAGAGCCTGCGATTTACCGGGTGATCTTCTGCGACAAGAATTTTCATTCCTAGCGCTTCAAATGAACTTTGTGAAAAATTATTTTCCGAAATCGATTCTGACAAAATCTGATTTAGAGAAGAAGTTTTTTTTGAAGTTTGAAGTTCGCCTAAGAGATTGCAAATATTTTTGAGCGTGAGCGGTTTGAACAAAAATCCGTTGAACCAGTTTAGAATTTTAATTTTTTCTTCGCCGGCAATTGAATTTTTGTAAATCG
>CAVHIX010000077.1:8139-8849 GCA_963636135.1 Anaerovoracaceae bacterium | reverse complement strand
AAACCATTCTTGCTTTTAGCGTTGGTAGTTCTGTTTCAATATTAAAATATTTGATTTCAACAAGTTTGCCGTTGGTATATCTTGCTTCTTGAGAAACTTTATCACCAGAATAATAAAGTTCTTGGCGACCATTTTTAAAGAAGGCATGAACATTGTTTTTTCCGACTAATTTGATTAAAGTAATCCCTTGTTTGAAAAATCCACATTCAAATTGTGTGACCGGGCGTGAAAATTCAACGCCAATGTCAGTATAATTTGCAGAATATTTAACAGGGTAATTTTTCATGCTGCTAGGAATAATTTTATCATTTATTGTTTCTTTGGCGATATTTTTTTCTGTAATAACTGAATCTTCTATTTGATAGTTAGTAATTTCAAAGGATTCAATAGTTGATTTAAGATAATCATTGCTATTTTTTCTGTAATCACAGATTTTTACAATGTACCCGTTTTTGTCAAAGACAGTGAATGTGTGAAATTCAGAATAATCAGGATATTCTTCACCAAAAATCATTTTTCCGTCTTTGTTTAAAGTGTAATTTGTAAATGTTTCGTGAATAACTTTTCCTTTAACAGATTTTAAATTTTTAATGAAAAATTTTTCTGCTAAAAGCGGATTTTTTGCGATGTATTCACGGTTTTGAACATCTTTTGGAATTACTTTTAATAATTCTTTTGTGAACTTTGTTTGTGAAAAACAAAACTGACTT